>NZ_FR886734.1:219-945 GCF_000436615.1 Blautia sp. CAG:237 | reverse complement strand
ATCCTGCCTCCTGATTTCCATGAACCTTCAACTCACTTGCTTTCTGAACAGTAACAATCAGTTACTGCTATCCAGTATAAAGAAATCCGCTTGCAAAAGCAACGAAAAATAACTAGAATAAAATATCAGATATCATGATGAAAGAAGGGGAAATCATGCCTCATATACATGGTTTAAATAAAACGACATTACTTGATTATCCGGGGCGGGTTGCGGCGACGGTCTTTCTTGGCGGCTGCAATTTCCGCTGTCCGTTCTGCCAGAACAGTTCTCTGGTGCTGCATCCTTCCGAGGAGCCGGAGATTTCTGAGGAAGAAGTTCTGCGTTTTCTCAAAAAGCGGACCGGGATTCTGGAAGGGGTCTGTATTTCCGGCGGGGAACCGACACTGAGTGCAGACCTTGAAGATTTTATTGTTAAAATCCGCGAGATGGGATATCCGGTCAAACTTGACACAAACGGAACGCAGCCAGAAGTTTTGAAAGATCTTGCAGAAAAAGATCTCATCCAGATGGCTGCTGTCGATATCAAAGCCTGTCCGGAGAATTACCCTTCCCTGACCGGGCTTCTGAAGCCCGATCTGGATGCGGTAAAAGAAACGGTTGATTTTTTGCTGCACGGGAAACTGGATTATGAATTCCGGACGACAGTTGTGCGCGAACTGCACAGCGAAGAAGATTTCCATAAGATCGGCGTATGGTTAAAGGGTGCCAAAGCTTATTATCTCC
>NZ_FR886734.1:0-194 GCF_000436615.1 Blautia sp. CAG:237 | reverse complement strand
CAAAGCTTATTATCTCCAGGCTTACAGAGACTCGGACGAGGTTCTGCAGCCTGGATTCAGCAGTTATTCTCTGGAAGAACTGGAACATTTCCGGGAAATTCTTCTGGAAAATATCTCAAGAGTTGAGATTCGGGGCATCGATTAGGCGATACCAGTAGCCTCCTTTGCCTTTTGGGATGCGGATGTTGGGACTT
>NZ_FR886733.1:8885-14274 GCF_000436615.1 Blautia sp. CAG:237 | reverse complement strand
TGAGAGTTGTCCGTGGGAAGCGGAACCTGATCTTCTGTAGCCATGCCGGACCAGGTACTCAGGAAAAAGGAAGCGATCATGCCATTTCCACCGTTATGATAATTGGTCTGGTGGATAAAATGGTCATCTGGGGTGTTTCCGCTGTGGAGAGCAGACTGAAAGCCCAGCAGATGCCAAAAGGGTTCTGGTTTTTGACGGAAGTTATGAGGTTCTGTTCTCTGGAATCGTAACTTTCAGGAAAAATATCGCAGAGAGAGACCGAAAAATCACTGTTTACCTCTTCTTCTGGGGTAAAGGTGGTCAGAGTCTGCATCGGCGCGAGCTGTGCCTGTCGTTCCTCTTCTGTCATAGGACGGCCGAGAATGTAATCCAGGTTTTCGGCTGTTTCGTCGGAATCTCCGGATGTGAACGTATCCTCATCTTCTGTCTGAGAGGAAGCAGGGGATTCGTTTTCAATGGAAGTGCCAGAGGAATCCTGTGAAATATCCGGGATGTCTGTGTCAGGCGCTGCTTCAGCAGAAGCGTCTGTGTTTTCGTCTATATCTTCCAGACTGATGTCTGTATCCGAAGAAGTCACCTCTTCGTCAGAAGAAATAAAGTCAATATCAGTGGACTGTGCAGAAACAGTCTGAACGGCAGGAGTGAAACTTCCTGCCAGAACAGCGGCAGAGAGAATCACAGAAAGACTGCGCAGGAATCGGGGTGTTTTTTTCCTCATTAAAAATCCTCCTGTTAACTTGACAGATCAGGAAAGTGCCTGACTGCATTTTTTAACGAATCAAGTAAGTCCCCTACAGGGTTGCGAAGAGCAATGTGGGGACTTGCATATAATTATCATAACATGAAAAAATGCCCCGGACAATAAAGTCCGGAGCATTTCAGAAGAAAAGATGGCCGATGATTAATTGTTGATGACAACACCTTTCTGCAGCATAACGTTTGCATACAGAGCTTTTTCACTTGTGGAGATGATGCAGTAAGCTGTTTTGGCTTCGTCATAGAATGCAAAACGCTCGATGTTTCCTACAACTGCGTCTCCTCTGTCATCGTATTTGCGGATGATTTCTTTGTAGGTATCCCAGATCGGTGTCTCTACATCATCACCAGGCATAACTTCCATAAGGTTTACAGGATGCTCTACATAAGTATCCAGCGGGAAAACTTTGAGAATAGCTTCCAGAATTTCCGGTACACCGTGTCCGTCGCAGCGGATGGTGATCGCATTCTTGCCCATGGATTCAACCGGGAAGTTGCCGTCTGCGATTACAAGACGGTCGCTGTGTCCCATTTCGCATAATACTTTTAATAATTCTGGTGATAAGATTTCAGGAATTCCTTTTAACATATCTGTACCCTCCGTTTTTTCTATAAAATAGGGTGTCCGGATCTGCATGAGCAGACAGGGACGCTTCTTTTTATCACTATCTTAGAATTTACCTGCATTTGAATGGTTTGACAAGGTAATATTTTCCTGTAAAAGATGAATATTTTACGGTTGACAGAAAGCCGTTACAGAGGTATGATGAAGTCAAACGGAAACGTTTCGGTTTTCGCGGTAACAGGCATTTATATAGCTGTGAGGATACTGAACGGTTATGAAGTTACTATAAAAATATCATACATATAATGATGAGGAGGAAAACATCATGGCACTTGTTACATCAAAAGAAATGCTGTTAAAAGCTCAGGAAGGCGGTTACGCAGTAGGTGCATTTAACGCCGAGAACATGGAAATGGTCAAAGCGATCATCCAGGCAGCAGAGGAACTCAAAGCACCGGTAATGATCCAGACAACTCCGTCCACGATCAAATACGGCACCGTAGAAACTTACGCAGCGATCGTTGCAGCAGAAGCAAAGAAAGCATCTGTTCCGGTATGCCTCCATCTGGATCACGGCAGCAGCTTTGAACTGGCTATGCAGGCAATGCATGCAGGATACACTTCTGTTATGATCGACGGATCCAAACTGGATTTCGAGGCAAACATTGCAGAAACCAAACGTGTGGCTGATGTAGCAAAAGCACTGGACATCCCTTGCGAAGCAGAGCTTGGCAAAGTCGGCGGCAAGGAAGACGACCTTGAGGCAGAGGCAGACACCAACACAGATCCGCAGGAAGCGAAAGAATTCGTAGAGCGTACAGGAGTTACCTCTCTGGCTGTTGCAATCGGAACTGCACATGGCTTTTATGTAGGAACACCGGTTCTTGACAAAGAGCGTCTCAGCGAGATCAGAGAAGTTGTTGATATCCCGCTTGTTCTTCACGGAGCATCAGGACTCAGTGATGAGGATGTTATGGACTGTGTAAAACGTGGTATCTGCAAGGTAAACTTTGCAACAGAGCTTCGTGCAGCATACTCCAAAGCAGTCAAAGAACTTCTTGCAGAAAAACCGGATACCATTGATCCGAAAGCATATGGCAAAACAGCAATCCAGGCAGTCAAAGAACTTGTTATGGCAAGAATGAAAGTCTGCGGATGTGACGGCAAAGCAGAATAAGTAACGAAAAGGCAGTGAGTCAGAATGGCAGCGACGATGAAAGATATTGCCAGACGGACAGGTCTTGGTCTGGCTACGATTTCTTCTTATTTTAATGGCGGGAATGTCAGGGAAAAAAACAGAATAAAGATTGAAGAAGCCATTGAGGAGCTTCACTATGAAGTCAATGAGGTTGCCAGAGGACTGAAGACCAATGCGACCAAAACCATCGGCGTTGTGATTCCGGAACTGAACAATACGTTCTGTGCCGAGATCATCACGGGAATGGAGGATGTTCTACGGAGCCACGGTTATGCAACGATCGTATGTGACTGCCGGACTGATAAGAAACTGGAATGTGAAGCGGTGGAATTCCTGATCCGCAGGCGTGTGGATGGAATCATCAATATGCCAGTAGATGAAGAGGGAAATCATCTCAGGAAGTTCCAGAAGACAGGGAAGCCTATTGTTCTGATCGACCGTAAGATACAGGGGATTTCCTGCGACAGTGTTCTGGTTGATAATCGGAAAGCGGCAGAGGATGCAGTGCAGTGCTTCATAAAAAAAAGTCACAGAAACATTGGAATTATTGGTGGACCGGAGGGGATTTTTACAGCACAGGAGCGTCTGGCAGGATATTCCAAAGCGTTGAATGAGGCAGGAATACCGATTCGGGATTCCCTGATCTTTCATGGAGATTACACGATCCAGGGAGGGGTCCGCGGACTGGAGAAGCTGGTTCGGGACAATCCGGATATGACTGCTGTTTTTGTTACGAACTACGAGATGACAATGGGGGCGATGATTGGAGTAAATGAACTGGGTATCCAGATTCCACAGCAGCTGTCCCTGATTGGATTTGACAATCTTCAGTTTGCACGTGCATGTAACCCGAAACTTACGATTGTGTCTCAGCCAACGGACGGAATTGCCAGAGAGGTAGCCAGGATCATGCTGGAACATCTTGAGAACGGAAAGCAGGAAGGCGAAGAAAGCTTTTCTGAAAAACTCCGGACAGAGATCATTGAGGGAAAATCCGTAAGCTTTCTGAACGGAAAGCTGCCGTGAATGGAGTGAACAGCAACAACTGGAACAGACTGCCGGAATGTGGCAGCAATTTATAGAAGGAATCGCTACTGTTTACAGGTAGTGGAGAAATGGGAGCAGCAGAAATGACAAAATCATATTTACTTGGAATTGATATCGGGACAAGTGCCTGCAAGGTTGCTGTATTTGACAGAAATGGACAAGTCCTGGCAGCGGCAAACGGCGACTATCCAGTATACTATCCACAGGAAGGCTGGGCAGAGCAGAATCCGGAAGAATGGTGGAGCGCAGTCTGCAAGGCAACAAAAGAAACTATTCAGAAAGCAGGGATTGCGTCGGAGGAGATTGCCGGAGTTGGAATCGATGGTCAGAGCTGGTCAGCAATCGCCATTGACAAAGAGGGTAAAGTCCTTACCAACACACCAATCTGGATGGACACCAGAGCACAGTCCATCTGCGACCGCCTGAACGAAGAAATCGGCGCAGACAAGATCTTTGAAGTGGCAGGAAATTCACTCCAGCCATCCTATACAACAGCAAAAATCATCTGGTACAAAGAAAATCTGCCGGAAGTTTATGCAAATATCTACAAGATCCTTCAGTCCAACAGCTACATCGCATTCAAGCTGACAGACGCCATCACCCAGGATGTATCACAGGGTTACGGTCTCCACTGTTTCGACATGCGCAAAGGCTGCTGGGACGAAGAAATGTGTGAGCGTCTTGGAATCCCGATGAATTTCCTTCCGGAGATCTGCAACTGTGACCACGTAGTCGGCACGGTTACTGCCAAAGCTGCACAGGAGTGCGGACTTGCAGAAGGCACACCGGTTGTAGCCGGAGGTCTCGATGCAGCGTGCGGAACCCTAGGTGCAGGAGTCATCCACCCGGGCGAAACCCAGGAACAGGGCGGACAGGCAGGCGGAATGAGCATCTGCATGGACGAATACAAAGCCGATCCAAGACTGATCCTCGGCTACCACGTCATCCCGGACAAATGGCTTCTCCAGGGAGGAACCACCGGAGGCGGCGGAGTCATGCGCTGGTTCGAACACGAATTCGCAGACTACGAACGAATGATGAAAGAACAGACAGGAGAATCTTCCCTGAATCAGCTAAACGAGATCGCCGAAAAAGTATCTCCAGGCTGTGACGGAATGGTCTTCCTCCCATACATGTCCGGCGAACGTTCTCCGATCTGGAATCCATACGCCAAAGGTGTCTTCTACGGCCTTGACTTCGCCAAAACCAAAGGTCACATGGTCCGTGCCTGCATGGAAGGCGTAGCCCTTTCCCTCAGACACAACCTAGAAATTGCCGAAGAAGCCGGAGCCAAAGTTGAAGTCCTCAGAGCCATGGGCGGCTCCGCCAACTCCCACCTCTGGACCCAGATCAAGGCAGACATCACAGGCAAACCAATCGTAGTCCCAGCCTCCGACACAGCCACAACCCTGGGAGCAGCCCTCCTCGCCGGAGTAGGAACAGGCTTCTACAAAGACTACGACGAAGCCGTAACCCTGACCGTAAAAGAAACACGTCACCACGAGCCAGATTCGGACAACAAAACAGTTTACGACCAGACCTACCAAACCTACCTGGATCTCTACAAATCCCTGGCCCACCTGATGATCAAACACTAAGAGTTTGTATCCACTTGAGGATACAGATTTATATAATAACCAGCAATATTGTTCCCTTAAGGACAACGTTCCTCACAGGAACATCATAATATACAACATTCGACAGTATGTCCCCACACAGGACACTCTACCAACATAAATAACCAGGAGAGAACACCCCCACCAAAACATAGAACTATCAATAACGTAGCTCATGTTTCAGGAAAAAGCGCAGGGGGTGCCCGA
>NZ_FR886733.1:0-8852 GCF_000436615.1 Blautia sp. CAG:237 | reverse complement strand
GAGGGGGCGACGCGCTCGCCCCCTCGGATACAGCCCACCGCGGCCACAGCGGTACGTTTCTCCCCTTTGACGAAAGGAGCAAAACCACATTATGAAAGCAGCAGTAGTAGTAGCAAACGAAGACGTACAGTATCAGGAAGTTGAAGAACCACAGGTATCCAAAGGCACAGTGAAGATCCGCGTCAGATACTCCGGCATCTGCGGCTCCGACATCCCGCGAGTATTGAACAACGGTGTTCATTTTTATCCTATAGTCCTCGGCCACGAATTCTCCGGCGACGTAGTAGAAGTCGGCGAAGGCGTAACCAAGGTTAAAGTAGGCGACCGTGTATCCGGAGCTCCACTTCTTCCATGTATGAAATGCGACGACTGCCAGCAGGGTAACTTCTCCCTCTGCAAACACTACAGCTTCATCGGTTCCAGACAGCAGGGAAGCAACGCAGACTACGTAGTAGTTCCAGAGCAGAATGCAGTTCCATTTGACAAGAGCGTTTCCTACGAACAGGGCGCAATGTTTGAGCCTGCAACTGTAGCGATCCACGGAGTATTCCAGAATGACTACCACGGCGGAGAATACGTTGCAATCCTTGGCGGCGGTACGGTCGGAATGTTCACCATGCAGTGGACCAAGATCTTCGGTTCCAGGAAAGTAGTCGTATTCGACATCAGTGATGAACGTCTTGACCTTGCAAAACGTCTCGGTGCAGACGAAGTCATCAATACAAAAGAAGAAGGCTACATGGAAAAAGCAATGGCGATCACAGGCGGCAAAGGATACGGATTCGTATTTGAGACAGCAGGACAGGTTCCGACCATGCATATGGCATTCGAACTGGCTGCAAACAAAGCACACGTATGCTTCATCGGAACACCTCACGAAAATCTGACCTTTACACCGGCACAGTGGGAGAACATGAACCGTAAAGAATTCAAACTGACAGGTTCCTGGATGTCCTACAGCGCACCGTTCCCGGGACGTGAATGGGATCTGACCGCACATTACTTTGCAACCGGTCAGCTGAAATTTGATCCGGGCTTCATCTACAAAAAAATTCCGATGAGCCAGGCCCAGGAAGCGTTCCAGTTATTCAAGACACCGGGACTTGTAAAAGGCAAAATTCTTTTATCAAACGAGGAAGAATAAATGATACTGACAGTGACATTAAATGCTGCGATCGACAAACGATATGTAGTAGATGATTATAAAGTAGGCGAAGTAAACCGCGTCCGGGAATGTTCTTACGTTCCCGGAGGCAAAGGTCTCAATGTATCCAAACCGGCCTCCATTTACGGAGCAGAAGTTGTAGCTACCGGATTTGTAGGCGGTCACGCGGGAAATTATATCGAAGACGCTCTCAAACCGTTTGGAATCAAAGGCGAGTTTTATCATGTAGATGCAGAGAGCAGATCCTGCATCAATATCTGGGATGAAGTCAATCATGTACAGACAGAATTCCTGGAGCCAGGATTTACCCTGACAGAAGAAGACTTCGCCGGTTTTGAAAAAAAATTCAAAGAACTGGTAAAGGATGCAGATGTCGTTTCCATGTCAGGAAGCGTACCGAAAGGACTGGATGGAATCGCATACCAGCGGCTTGTCAAGATTGCCAAAGAAGCAGGCAAACCAGTCATTCTCGACACCAGCGGCAAACTTCTGGAAATGGGAATCGAAGCCTGCCCGACACTGATCAAGCCAAACATCGACGAGATCCGCATGCTGACAGGCAAACACTGTGATGACATTCAGGACATTATTGATGCAGCAAAAGCGATCCACGCCAAAGGAGTGGAGATCGTAGCAGTCTCCCTCGGAGCAGATGGTTCCCTGGCAGTCAGTGATGAAGGAACTTACCGTGCGATCGTTCCGAAGATCGATGCAGTAAATACTGTAGGATGCGGGGATTCCATGATCGCAGGTTTTGCACTTGGATTAAGCGAGGGGCTTTCTCTGGAAGAAACATTAAGAAGAGCCAGCGCGATCTCAGCAGCGGCAGCAATGCGTGAGGAGACAGGATTCTTCGTGATGGAAGATATGGAGAAACTGTTACCACAGATTAAGATTGAAAAATTGTAACTAACGGCTACGAAAAACTTAAAAAAATATAAGAAAACGAAAACTATATAATTATCAATCAGGAGGAAACAAAAA
This sequence comes from Blautia sp. CAG:237, assembly GCF_000436615.1. Taxonomy (NCBI): domain Bacteria; kingdom Bacillati; phylum Bacillota; class Clostridia; order Lachnospirales; family Lachnospiraceae; genus Blautia; species Blautia sp. CAG:237. The sequence goes on along the minus strand of NZ_FR886733.1, from coordinate 6,703 downwards.
TGGCAGAATTTATCGATCCGGCAATCGTGCCGAAAGTAACACTTCCGTCAGGAGAAGAAGTTCCGTGCATGGGAATGGGAACCTTTGGTTCTGACAGAGTAAGTGCAGAAGATGTATCCGCAGCAGTTGCAGGTGCGATCCGCAGCGGATACCGCATGTTTGACTGCGCAGCATGCTATGGAAATGAACATCAGATCGGAGAAGTTTTCAAAGCAGCAATGGATGAAGGCGTAGTAGAGAGAAAAGACCTCTTCATCATGACAAAAGTATGGAATGACATGCACAGAAAAGTAGAAGAGGCCTGCACAAAGAGCATTCAGGATCTGCAGTGCGACTATGTGGATCTGTACTTCATTCACTGGCCGTTCCCGAACTATCATGCACCATTCTGTGATGTAGATTCCAGAAATCCGGATTCCAGACCGTTCAGTGTGGAAGAATTTATGGATACTTACCGCCAGTGTGAAGAACTTGTAGAAAAAGGCAAGATCCGCTACATCGGTATTTCCAACATGACAATTCCGAAACTGGAAGCAGTTCTTCCGTTAATGAAGATCAAACCGGCAGCATGTGAACTGGAACTGCATCCATGCTTCCAGCAGCAGGAACAGTACGATTACCTGGTAGCACATAACATCCAGCCGGTAGGCTATATGCCACTTGGATCCCCAAGAAGACCGGAAAGAGATATCTGCCCGGAAGACGTAGCTGACATGCAGACACCGGAAATGCAGGAAATCGCCAAAGCACACGGCGTACATCCGGCACTGATCGCACTGAAATGGGCACACCAGAGAGGTGAGATCTCTATTCCATTCTCTGTACATAACTATGCAAGCAACCTGAAATGCGTCACAGAAGATCCACTGACCGAAGAAGAAATGGCAAAGATCGCAACCCTCGAAAAAGGAAACCGACTTGTCAAAGGACAGGTATTTTTGTGGGAAGGCGCGAAGGACTGGCATGATTTGTGGGATGAAGAGGGATTCATAGTTAAATAATCCCCTTGGATCCCCTTTGATTTTGCAAAATATGAAAACCCTGAGGGGGAGCATCTCGAAGTCTGCGAAGGCCGAAGCTCCCCCTCAAACTCCCCCTGCTTGGCCACGCGGCTTTGGTGTGGGGACGGGCGTGCTTTGCACCCCTCCTTCCTTCCGTCACCTCCACCACACACATCCCCACAATTCCAGAAACTCCCTACTTCAAAAACTTTTTATTTTATGGTACAATAAAATACTGGGTAAACAGGAACGTAAACAGACAAAATACAAATGGGGGACAAAAATGTATCGGATACTACTGGTAGATGACGAGATTCTCGTCAGGGATGCAATAAAAGAAAACATCGACTGGCAAAGTATGGACTGCGAACTGGTAGGTGACTGTGAGAATGGAAAACAGGCGGCAGAATTTGTACAGGAACACCCTGTAGATATTGTCCTGACAGATATCCTCATGCCTTATATGGACGGAATGGAATTAAGCCATTTCCTGCATGACAACTACCCGGATATTGTGATCGTAGTATTCAGCGGTTTTGGAGAGTTTGAGTATGCCAAGAAGGCAATTCAGTACGGAGTCAGCGAATATCTGCTCAAACCGGTGACGGCGATGGAACTTACTGGCGTAATTCAGAAAATGAAAGAAAAAGTAGAACAGACCCGCAAAGAAAAAGCCAAAATGGAATCACTGACCAAAACCTCCGAGAACTATCGCGAAAATGCACAGGTGATACGATCCAAGACACTGGAGGCTCTTGTAAACTGCACCATAGATATCCAGAAAAGCCTGGACAAACTGGAAGAAATGGGAATCACACTTTCCGGGTGTGGATACCGCGTGGCAGTTTTTGATATAGATCTTTATTCAGGTATGTATCAGCTGGATATGGAGAAACGCCAGGAAAGTGCGCTGATGGCATTTGTCCTTTTTAACATCAGCGATGAGATTGTGAACCGTGAGAATGAAGGAATTGTTTATCAGGAAGGAAACAACCGTGTATGCGTGCTTTTTCAGGAAAAATGGAGCCGCAATTTTAACGGAAGAATCAAGGAAATCTGCCATGAGATTCAGACAGAGATCAGAAAGGTCATGGGAACAGAAGTATCCATGGCAATCGGCAAATGGGTAAAGACTCTGGAAGAACTCAGCGGTTCTCATGATGTGGCGGTACAGGCCCTGCAGTATCGGTATCTTCTGGGGGGAAGCCTTCTGATCGATATGGAGGAAATACATCCGGTACAGGATATCGATCTTCGAAAATCTCTGGACAGACTGAAAGAATTTCTCAAATCCGGCAAAAAAGAAGAAATGGAAGCAGAATTTCAGTCCATCGAAGAACAGGTGAAACAGTCATTTGCAGAGAAGAGCCGCGCCTGCATGTATCTTCAGCAGGTGATCCGTGTCGTGGATGTGGCAGGAGAGGAAGTTTCTTCCGATATCTCCAGAATCCGCGACGAAAGAAAAGATCTGCTCTGTCAGGTAACGGCGCAGAAATCTTTTGAACAGGCATGCAAAATCGTAAAAGAATATATTTTACAGGTTTATGATGCCCTGACAGAACTGAATACATCCAGCGGTGAGCGCCAGGCAAGAATGGCACTGGATTATATTCAGAAAAATTATATGGATCCGAACCTGAGTCTGAATGATATCTGTTCTTATCTTAATATCAGCACCAGTTATTTCAGCACCATATTCAAAGAAGTGACGGGAGAAACTTTTACAGAGGTTCTGATCCGCACCAGAATGGAGAAGGCAAAGGAACTTCTGGAAAATACGACCATGAAAAACTATGAGATCGCAGAGAGAGTCGGATTTGCCGATGCACATTATTTCGGAATCTCATTCAAAAAGATGACAGGATGCACGCCGACAGAATATGCAAGGGAGAAGCGTAAATGAACAAAAAAGGACTTGCAACTGTAGTCGTAGGAAAGTTCAAAAGCATTCAGAGCGTTATTTTTGCAACGGTTGCTTTTCTGGTTCTCTGTGCGGTTGTGATTGTGACCGGTGTTTCCATGCGATTTACCAATACGTCTATTTTTGAGAATTCTTCGGAATATACGCACACGATCATCAAACAGATGAACCAGAACATTGATTCCTACATAGACTACATGGAAAATATCGCATATCTGATCTCCAGCAGTCAGGATGTACAGGATTATCTTTTTGATGATGAGATCGACAATGAGGCGAGATACCGTATTCTGAATCAGTTTGAGACGATCCTGGACAGCCGGAGTGACATCCGAAACGTCGGGATCATCAGCAAAAACGGCAGGATGCTGATCAATAATGGAAGAAAATCAGTGAACAGAGATCTGGATCTGAACACGCAGGAATGGTATACACAGGCACTTGACAGTCCGGAAGGACCGATGCTCACCTCTTCTCATGTGCAGCATATCATCAGCGGAGAGCGGCCGTGGGTGATCACTCTGAGCCGTGGAATCCGTGACCGTGGAGGCAGTGGTGAGAAAGAAGGCGTCTTTTTTATTGATCTGAACTACAGCGCGATCAGCGGACTGTGTGATCAGAGTACAGTGGGAACCAAGGGATATGCATTTATTCTGGATGCCAGAGGAAATATTGTCTATCATCCACAGCAGCAGCAGCTTTACAATGAACTGCAGACAGAAAATATCAATCTGATCATGGACACAGAAGATGATACAGTTCTGACAGGAACCGGCAAGGATGGAAAGCTGTACTCCATTTCCAGATCAGACAAGACCGGATGGACGGTCGTGGACTGTACCAGTGTCCGGGAACTTCTGAGCAAGAGCCGGCAGGCCCAGAGTATTTATGTGCTTATGGCAGTGCTGCTGGTGATTGTCTCTCTTCTTTTTTCCAGATTTATGGCACGGAGTATCACGCTTCCGATTCAGAAACTCCGCGATTCTATGGAGAAGGTTCAGGAGGGAGACTTCAGCATTTCGGATGTTGTAGTAGACTCCGATAATGAGATAGGAAGTCTGACCAAATCCTTTGATGTGATGACACACCGTATTCAGGAACTGATGGAACAGAACGTCTATGAGCAGGAACAGAAGCGAAAAAGTGAGCTCAAAGCACTGCAGTCACAGATCAATCCGCATTTTCTGTACAATACACTGGATTCTATCATATGGATGGCAGAAGGAAAGAAAAACGAAGAAGTTGTGCTGATGACGGCATCTCTGGCCCGCCTTCTGAGACAGAGTATCAGCAATGAGGATGAAGTAGTTCCGATCGCAAATGAAGTGGAATATGCCCGAGGCTATCTTACCATTCAGAAAATGCGTTACAAAGACAAACTGGAATTTCAGATTGAGGTAGAGCCTTCTATATTACATATCCCACTGATCAAGCTGGTTCTTCAGCCGATCATTGAGAATGCGATTTATCATGGACTGAAGTACAAAGAGAGTAAAGGACTTCTTATTATAAAGGGATTCATGAAAGACGGAAATGCGGTTCTTCAGGTGATCGATGACGGAGTGGGAATGGATGAGGAAACGCTGGCCCATATTTATGACAGGCACAAGGTCAACTACCATTCGAACGGTGTGGGTGTTTACAATGTGCAGAAACGTCTGAAGCTTTACTATGGCGATGACTATGGAATTACCTATGAGAGCAAAAAAGGCGAAGGAACCACAGCAACGATCACGATTCCGGGCAGACAGGAGGCAGTACGATGAAAAAACATAAAAAATGGCTGAGTGTCTGTCTCGTAGTCTGTCTGATAGGAGGGCTGGGGGGAGCAGTCTGGTACAGACACAAAATAATCGAGGAGAGGAAGCTTTCTCTGATCTACATCCCAAAAGTTGTCGACGGGACAAATGATTTCTGGAAATCCCTGATCCTCGGAGCAAAAATGGCAGCCAAAGAATACAATGCAGAGATCGGTATCCTTGCGCCTTCCGAAGAAAATGACGTAGAGCGTCAGAATGAACTTCTGAAGGAGGCAATAGAAAAGAAACCGGATGCGATTCTTTTTTCACCGTCCAGTTTCACAGAATCGGATGCCCTTCTGAAAGAAGCAAAAGAAGACGGAATCAGGATCGGCTTTATTGATTCCTACACAAAAGAAGCAATACAGGATCTGACGGTAGCTACAGACAATCTGGAAGCGGGAGAAAAGCTTGGGAAATTTGCGGCAACACTTCTCGGTCCGGAGGATCAGATCGCGGTTGTGGCACATGTCAAAGGCGTATCTACTGCCGTCGAGAGAGAAGAGGGATTCCGCAAAGGTCTCGGAAAACTGGCAGACAATATCGTGGAAGTGGTGTACTGTGATTCGCAGTATGAGAAGTCACGCCAGCTCACTGTTGAGCTGATGAAAAAATATCCGAATCTCAAGATGATCGCGGGAATGAATGAATATTCTTCTGTCGGTGCAGCCAGAGCTGTCAAGGCGGCCGGTGCAAAAGACCGGATCCAGGTAGTCGGTGTGGACAGTTCCCAGGAGGCAGTTCAGCTTATGGAGAACGGAGTCTTTAAGGGACTGGTCGTACAGAAGGCTTTTAAGATGGGATATATGGGAGTCAAGGAAACGGTTCTCATGCTCCGCGGCAAAAAATACGAAAAGGATGTAAACTCCGGATGTGAACTGGTAACCCCGGAAAATATGTATTCCAGTGAAATAGAGAAACTGCTGTTTCCGTTTAATACACTCAGGCTTTCCTGAGAAAAATAGTAAAAAATCTATAAAGAAGGTTAAATATTTATGTATGAACCGTAAATATTTAACCTTTTTTTGGAAGATTTTCCATTACAATTGTGCAGAATTAACGGTATTATATAGAAAACGCGAGATATGTGTAAACTTTTAAGGAGGGTGAAAAATTGGAAAAGCTCAAACAAAATCCAATCGTGAAAAAGCTCGGCCTGAACAGAATACTGCTTGTCTGTATTCTTGTTCTCATGTTCGTAGTCTTTAAAGTAGTTCTGGGAAGTAAGTTCCCTGTTGGAGACAGTGTCAAATCTACTTTAAACTATGTATACTTCCTGGGCTTCTTATCACTGGGCGTTACATTTGTAATCGCAACCGGAGGAATCGATTTCTCCATCGGACCGGTAATGTTCTGTTGTGCACTGGTATCTGGTTACTGCATGACATCTTATGGTGTTCCTTGTGCAGCAGCAATGGTGATCTGTGTACTCATCGGTCTTGCATTTGGTATCTTTAATGGATGGCTGGTATCTTACCTGTCAGTTCCGGCATTTATCGTATCCATGGCATCCATGAACATCGCCAAAGGTATTGCTTCAGTCTTCACCAAGACACAGTCTGTAAGCTGGCCGCTGAGCAGTGACCCGACAAACGGATGGTTCCGTAACATTGTATCTTACAAAGGTTTCCCGGTAGGTCTGGTGATCTTCCTGGTAATGGCAGTTGTGTGTGGTATTGTTCTTTACAACACAAAACCTGGACGTTATATCCTCTGCCTTGGTTCCAACACAGAAGCGGTTCGTCTTTCCGGTGTTAACACCAAGAAATGGAACATGCTTGCTTATGTGATCTGTGGATTACTGGTAGGAATCGCAGCACTGTTCTTTGTAGCTACATATACAACCGTTCAGCCAGGTTATGGCGATCAGTACAACAACGAAGCAATTGCTGGTTGTGTAATGGGTGGTACATCCATGGTTGGTGGACTTGCTTCCATCGGTGGTACTGTGATCGGTGTATTTATTATCTCTCTTCTTCAGC
>NZ_FR886732.1:2157-6450 GCF_000436615.1 Blautia sp. CAG:237 | reverse complement strand
GGTTTTCATATAATTTATTTGAAGTAGCACAATAGGTTCATTTAGTAATACTGAATAATTTTCTCAGCAGCAGAATACACCGCCGCCCGGACAGCACAGTCCGCAGAGCATATTTGCGATACAGAGCTTCATACAGTAATCGCTTCCATCCACCGGCATTCCGCCAAAAGGATTCTGCTGTTCCTGATACCAGGTTCCGCCGCCCTCCATTCTCTGAAGGAGCATACGATACTGTACATTATCCGGCTCCAGGTTTACCGCTGTCCGGATATCCTCCAGTGCATTGACATTATTTCCAAATCCCATATTTGCCATCGCAGAAAGGTAATACCACTCTCCGTTCCTCTGCTTCAGGGATGAGAGTACATTCATTGCCTCCTGGAAATGACGGTTCTGGATATAATTGGCAGCCGCCTGTCTGCGGATTGCCTCCTCATCCTGGTAAGTGCTGTTCTGACGGCCTGTAAATCCACCGTAGTAGCCGCCTGCATTTCCATAAGAGGAGCCGTATTCCTTTTCTTTCATGATCTGTTCATAAGCCTGCTGGACTTCCTTGAACTTCTCTTCCGCCTGTTCTTTGTTTGGATTATTGATATTTGCATCCGGATGATATTTCCTGCTCAGTTTCCGGTATGCCTTTTTGATTTCTTCATCGGATGCATCCCTGGAAACGCCAAGGACACTGTATGGATCAAACATTTTCTTTCTCCTGCTCTTTCTTCCTCTTACCGGACACTGCTTCAAATCTGCACCAGACTCCGGAATACAGAATATTCCGCAGTATATCGGTATATTTAATAATAGGAAGTTTTTCAAATTCCCGGCAGACCTCTGCTATCATCATGATCAGCATCTGCCGTACCTGTTCATCGAACCCTTCCATTATATAACTTCTGGAAAAAGGATTGTAATTTCCTTTTTTGATATCTTCCTCTACATCATCATAGGCATCCATGAGATAAATAAATTTACCCAGGAAAAAACCCATCCGGCGCAGTGTCGGTTCCCACAGATCTGCCCGATACGCAAAGATCTCCTCCATGATCTTCCCGAAACATCCGGAAATGCAATCGATATTCTCTTCCCCCGCCTTCTCCATCTCAGAAAGTTCATTCAGAAGTGAAACGATCGTGTCGACTTTCTTACGCCACCGCTCTTCTGCATGCTTCTCTTTGCCCCGAAGGAGGTTCCCGTACAAAAGACTCAGAAGCTTCTTCTCGTCTTTCCAGTCATCCTCACATTTATAGTATGCAAGAAAAACATTCATATCTGCGGCATACTCTGTGATCGCATTTTTGCGGACCGGCTGTTTCCGTACAGGGTGGATGATGCATCTCGTCGTTCCCTTCCTTGTCGGCGGCTCATAGAGCCCGCTCAGGAGAAGGATCACAAACGTCATATCATATGTCAGGGAAATCTGTCCTGTCACTCCATAGCGATCCCGCAGTTCTCTGCAGAGACCACAGTAAAAAGAACGATACAGGTCAAAATCCTTGAATTTAATCTCCGGTTTATTCATTACCACATAACCAAACATAAGACCTCCGGCTGTATTCTGATCTCAGATCGTATTCAGCTTTTTTTGATAAATTTCGTGTGGCATTTCGGACAGTCGATCTCTATCTTGCCTTTTCCTCTCGGAATACGGATCTTCTGTTTGCAGTTCGGACAGGAATAAATGTGATATTCCTTTCTCTGCTGCATGATGTTTTTCTCACGGTTGAATTTCTGTCTTATGCCGGATGTAATGGACAGATATTTCTGGTTTTCGGCATAACGCTTCTGTATATCTCTGGAAAGCATTCTGTAATAAGTATAAAGGATCGCAAGAAGGCCAATGGTATCAAACGCCGCGCCGACTCTGTTCCGGATAAACATGGACAGAATGATCATCACAAATGCAACGCCCATCGTAAATCTTGCAAATGCGTCTACTCCATAGCGTCCTTCCATAAACTTGATAAACTTTTCTCTCATGCAAGTCCTTCTTTCTTTAATGAAATGATGTCACTATTATTATGTAAGATTATTTTTATCTGTCACTGCACACCTGGAACACATAAAACTTCAGATAATAAGATTCATCTGAAGACCACAGGATCGGATGATCCGGTGCCTGGGTTCTGTATTCTACCTGGCGCAGTCTCTTGTGTGCATTTCGTGCGGCCTGTCCGATCGTCTTGGTAAAGAGTTCATAATCCATAAAATGAGAACAGGAACAGGTTGCAAGGAATCCTCCATCCCTGACAAGCTTCATACCACGCAGGTTGATCTCTCTGTAACCCTTGACTGCATTCTTGATAGAGCTTCGTGACTTGGTAAACGCCGGCGGATCGAGGATCACAACGTCATATTTCTCGCCCTCTTCTTCCAGTCTCGGAAGCAGTTCAAAAACATCCTCACAGATAAATTTAACTCTGCCGTCCAGTCCATTCAGCTTCGCATTCTCCTGTGCCTGATGAACAGCAAGCTCAGAAGCATCCACGCCGGTAACTTCTCTTGCTCCTGCAATTCCCGCATTCAGTGCAAAAGAACCTGTATGTGTAAAGCAGTCCAGGACTCTCGCATCCTTGCAGAGTTTCTGGATCGCAAGACGGTTGTATTTCTGATCCAGGAAAAATCCTGTCTTCTGTCCGTCCTTGACATCGACCTGATATTTCACTCCATTTTCGACAATCTCAACAAGAGTCGGGAACTCCGGTCCGATGAAGCCCTTGTGAAGTTCCATTCCTTCCTGCTTGCGGACTTTGGCATCACTTCTCTCGTAGATTCCACGGATGTTGATTCCGTCCTCTACAAGAACTTTCCTGATAAGTTCGAGGATCATTTCTTTCCAGCGGTCGATTCCAAGTGCAAGGGACTGTACGACCAGAACATCCTCAAATTTGTCAACTGTCAGACCTGGCAGGAAATCTGCCTCGCCAAAGATCAGGCGGCAGCTTGAAGTATCTGTTACCTTTTTGCGGTATTCCCAGGCATCTCTTACTCTTTTTTCAAAAAAGTCCTCGTCTATATGCTGATTCTCATCTCTGGAAAGCAGACGTACCGTGATCTTGGAATTGGTGTTGATAAATCCTCTTCCAAGCGGATATCCGTCAAAATCATGTACCAGCACGATATCTCCATTTACAAAGCTTCCCATAATACTGGCGATCTCGTTGTCAAAGACCCACATGCCACCAGATTTGAGAAGTCTTCCCTCTCCTTTTTTCAGTGTAACCACTGCAAGACTCATATTATTTCCCCTTTCGGCTATATATTCCCCATCAATTAGTTAGCAAGTTGTTACTGTCCACAGTAACAACAAGATTTCTCTCTATTCTATCACAGATGCTTTTAGATTTCCAGTTTTTCGCAGGGCTCACAAAAAAATCACAGTTTTGCAGTTCTCAAAAAAGCTGCAAAAAGCCGCAGCTTCCTGGTTATTCAGAAAAGCTGCGGCCTGAGGGCTTTGCCTAATGATTAGTACTCTTCGTTGTAGGATTCTTAGTCATAAGACTCCTCATCATAAGAAGTCTCATCTGTAGATTCCTGCTGAGCAGAAGTATCTGTACTCTCACCATAAAGCTGTTCAAAGAACTTCATGGTATCATTGTACAGAGTCTGTCTGTCTTCTGCGGACTGAGCTGCAAGGATATCGTCTGTTGCCGGCTCGGTCTCAATGCTGAAAATCTTCTTCATGTCATTGTTGACCATATTGAGCTGACTGGATACATAGATATCTGTTTCTGATGCTGTATAAGTTGCTCCGCCATCCTTGAGAACATTCAGATATGCCTCAAGAACTTTCTTTGTAAGTTTGGAAGCGGTGTCTGTATCAAGAGTCACGGTCGGCTGCACTGCATTTGGCATTACAGTATTGAGAACTGCGATATCTCCATTGTATTCTCCCTCGCAGAACTGTTCTGCCTGGTCAAACTGTGCCTTTGAAGCATCATCGAGGGAATCTGTATTTAAAGTATCCTCTGTGGAAGCGTCTGTTTCGTATGTCTCATCACCGGTTGCTTCCGGAATTCCTGTACCATCATCGGAACTGCTGTCAGATTCATCTGTACTGGTGTCTGTAGAATCTGTTCCTTCCGGAGTTTCTGTAATTTCTTCGTAATTGTCCTGTGTTCCGTCTTCAGTTGCCTCCGGGATTCCCATGCCATCATCCTCAGAGCCGTCGTCCGGTTCCAGAACGTCATTCATGCCTGTATCCTCTGCAACGCTGGCATCCTCGGTGTAAGATTCCTTGGCGCCATCAAGAACATCGCTGTCTACGTCCTCGGTGATATCTTCGCCGTCACTGGA
>NZ_FR886732.1:0-2093 GCF_000436615.1 Blautia sp. CAG:237 | reverse complement strand
CGGAAGAGGAATCATCGGAAGAACTGTCGTTATTCATAGTCTTGTCGAGGTTCTTCTGGATGCTTTCCAGAGTCTGCTTCATTTCCTGAATGTCGTAATTCTGCTGTACGATTTCCTGAAGAAGTGCTGTGATCGTATTCAATTCATCGGAGCTCAGAGATACGTTGTTCTGGATTGCAATGTTGTTGACGATGTTGTAGATCTCGTCTGCGTTCTGAACATTGTCACCGATGATCTGCAGTTTCGCCTGGTTGATGATGTTGGTAGCATTATCGCCGCCGACCTGCTGTGCAACATCTCCGGTAACTACGACTTCCTTGGTAGCAAGGTCTTTCTTGGTGGAATCAAGCTGCTTGCCGCTGGCTGTCTCGTAAGCCATCATGACACCGGTAAGTGCTCCTGTTCCGGAAACTTCATACGGGCAGGCTGCAACTGCCTCGCAGTTGGAAACACCTGCTGTGGAAAGTGCATTTGCAAGCATGTTGCAGGTTACGTAGTTGAGGTTTGCAGTACGAACCTTGATGCCGCCGGACTGGGTTGGTTTCACATAGGCGCAGCTTAAAGTTCTTGTACCGATCTGTGCGCTTGAAATATATTTTCCCAGATAATTGCGCTCATCCTGGTTATTAACTGTGATGATCTGTACCTGGCTTGCATCTGCCTTAAAATATTTCATCATGGTATTCTTCTGTTCATCTGTAAGGTCTGCACCAAGTGTTACTACTTTGGATGCATCTGCCATTGCCGGGATCGGGTTACTGAGTGCAAGGCACATGCTGCACAGTGCGGCTACGATCATACTTCTTTTTTTCATAATCTCATCCTCCATTATGATATGATGCGGCAGTCTCAAAAAGCTGCCTTCCTGGTCTCTTCTTTCAAGTGTTTTTATTATAACACAGCGTTCTGCAGAATTGTATTTTTTATTTTATTTCTTCGAAATCATTCAAATTTTTCCAGAAAAACATCGATGGTTCCACCACAGACCATTCCTTCGTCCTCTGCCTGTGATACTGTCATGTCAGCACAGACGATGCGGGACTTTTCGTTTTCTTCGCGGAGAAGTCTCAGACACTGGTGCTGGACTTCGCTTTCCATACAGCCGCCGCCGATCGTGCCGATGATCCTTCCATCACCGAGTACCAGCATCTTGGTTCCTATCGAACGCGGGGCTGAACCTCTGCGGGCTATGATCGTCGCAAGAACTTTTGGCTGACCCGGCTCCTTCACTCCTGTGAGATACTCCATGAGAAGAGAATCGTATCCGGCTGTTTTTTTTGTCTGGTTCTTGATCTGGATCAGTTCTGCCACAATGGAAACTGCAATTTCCTCCGGGGTTTCCGCATGGATAGAAAGCCCTACCGGTGTATGCATCTCATCCAGTGCTTTTCTGTCAAAACCATCCCCAGCCATCTGTTTTTTCAGAAGTGCAGAACGTCCGCGGCTCGCCATCATTCCCACATAGGCATATGGTTTCTTCAGAATCTGTTCAAGGCAGGCACGGTCAAAACGATGTCCTCTGGTCACCACCAGAAAATAGGTATCCGGCGTTCCGGCGATTCCCTGCAGGCTTTTTTCGAAGGCATCGCAGAGAACAAGGTCTGCTCCGGCTTCTCTCGCGCGGTCCGCAAAATATGGTCTGTCTTCCAGAACTGTCACATGAAATCCGACTTTCCCTGCGAGTTCGATCACCTGCTGTGATACATGCCCGCCTCCACAGATCACAAGATGCGCCTGACGTTTGAGATGCTCTATGAAAAATTTCTGCCCTTCTATTTCATAAATGCCGCTCTGCGGTGTCTCTGTGATCTGTGTTTTGAGTTCTTCGTTCACCTCGCCGGTGCCTGTATATCCCAGAAGTTCCCCATCTGCCCAAAAATACCTGGTTCCGGCTGCCTCTCCCTCCAGCACCGTCGCCAGAAGGTTGGATTTCTGCTGAAGATTTTCATTTATTATTTTATATAATTCAAAAAGATTCATGCTTTCTCCTCTTTTTTCAGTCATTATGCTGTTTTATTAGGGCTACTCATTTACTGTTAATTATATAGCCTCGCCGTGAATTAAAAACTCTATCCTCACATGACTGAAGTCAC
>NZ_FR886731.1:0-16949 GCF_000436615.1 Blautia sp. CAG:237 | reverse complement strand
GCATTTCGTCAAACCCTAAAATATAGAATTTAGTCTTCTGTATGGAATTTAAGTTTACGTGCGGAATTTACTTTTTCACTCAAGCTTTTTTTCTTTTTTTGTGTTATACTTGATAGTATCTCCCCAAAATGGGGCGAACATACCACATTACTATAGAAGAAAGAGGTTTTTATCTTGAAACAGCAATCCCCTTCAACATCAACCGCAGCAAATCCACTGGGTTCTGCCCCTGTCGGCAGTCTTCTTGCCAAATTTGCAATCCCTGCCATTATCAGTATGCTGGTCAATGCTCTCTATAATATAGTAGACCAAATCTTTATCGGTCAGGGTGTCGGCATGCTTGGAAATGCCGCTACCAATATTGCATTCCCGGTTACGACGATCTCAACTGCTGCCGCTCTGCTTCTGGGAATCGGTGGTGCATCCAACTATAATCTGGAAATGGGCGCAGGTAATGAGCACAAAGCAAGCGAGATCGCCGGAAGCGCACTTTCCACACTGGTCATCACCGGAGTATCCATTGCCGCAGTCATTCTGATTTTCCTGCGGCCGCTGCTTATCTTTTTTGGCGCGACGGATACTGTTATGCCTTATGCAACAGATTATGTAAGCATCATTGCGATCGGTCTTCCGTTCTTTACTTTATCCGTCGGAGGAAATCATCTGATCCGTGCTGACCGCAGTCCTACTTATTCCATGACCTGCACCCTTACCGGAGCAGTCATCAACACCATCCTGGACCCGTTATTTATCTTTGGTTTCAAATGGGGCATCAAAGGTGGCGCCTGGGCAACTGTGATCGGTCAGATCGTATCTGCATTTCTGGTCCTGCTTTATTTTACAAAATTCCGCAAAATGTATCTGGACCGCAAAATGCTAAAGCCACAAATGCGCCACCTCAAAGCGATCACTTCACTTGGAATGGCTTCCTGCATCAATCAGATCGCAATTGCAGCTGTTCAGATCGTAATGAACAATATCCTTCGCTATTATGGATCAATTTCTGTTTATGGAAGTGATATTCCGATCGCATGCGTCGGAATCGTATCCAAAGTAAATATGGTCTTCCTGGCAATCTGTATCGGAATCTCTCAGGGTGCACAGCCAATCTGGGGCTTTAACTACGGTGCACGAAAATTTGACCGCGTTCGACAGACATATAAATATTCAGCCACCGCCTGTACGATCATTGCAGTGATCTTTTTCCTGTGCTTTCAGTTTTTCCCTCATCAGATCGTAGGAATGTTTGGCGGCGGAAGTGATCTGTACTTTAAATTTGCGGAAAATTATCTGAGGATCTTTATGCTTCTCACTTTTGCAAATGGCATTCAGCCAATGTCCGCAGGATTTTTTACTTCTATAGGAAAAGCAGGACTTGGTATTATCATGTCCCTTACGAGACAGGTGATCTTCCTGCTTCCACTTGTTGTGATCTTTCCGAAGTTTATTGGAATTGACGGCGTAATGTACGCAGGGCCAATTGCTGATGCGGCGGCTTTTGTACTCGCAGTCGTGTTTGCAAGAAGGGAACTCTCACAGATGAAAAACGAGTAAATCAGCGGACTTGCCACTTGCCACTGGCACCTTCTCGATATGCAATGCAACAAAAAAGCCGGAGAGGCAGGTACAATACCCGTCCCCCTGGCTTTTATTTACAGGCATATTCTTCGACTTCCACCACCACGTCGCCCCTTTTTTCTTTCCATATCATAAGATACACTTTATACCCCAGCGAATCTCGCGCGATCGTAAAAGGCTCTTCTCTCAGAATATCTGACTTATATCCCTGTTTCTCCAATTCCTGCTGTCTTTTTCTCGCCATTTTCAGCATCTTCTCATATTTCCGTTCCAGCTCATCCCCAAGAAAGCGCCGTGGATACTCCGCTGTTGCTTCCTGCAGTCTCCGTGTCAGCAGATCCACAACCGCAGCATGTTTCTTTTTATGAAGCATGGCTGCAATTCTTTTTGCCCGGAATTTTGTCGGATGTTTCCGATATGTTTCCAGCTTTTTTTCGAGAGAAATATCTCCGCACTCCGCAGAGAGTTCTTTCATATAAGTAATGGCTTCCTCCGACGGAACCCAGGGATCCTCCCGCGGCACGATATACTTTTCCGGAACTGCCGGATAGCAGCAATAATTTAATGGAGGAAACTCTACAAGTGCTGCCAGACGTTTTTCTTCCTCGGTGCAGTATTCTTCGCCAAGATAATCGTACTTATCTCTCAGAATCGCAAGCCTGTATTCGAGCTGCCTCAGATATTCATATCCCTTAACCCAGAAATGTCCGGTGTATGCATATTCATACAGATACACTTCCAGATCCATCTTTTCAAAAAACAGCGTCAGGACTGTCTCTCCCTGTTTCACCACCAGCACAAATTCCTCACCCTGTTTGTTCAGAGATGCTTCCAGTTCTCCCTCATACTCCGCATGATATTCGCCTGTCATCCGGGCATCCCGGAAGACCAGAAAGCTCTCTACAGCATCATTCATCAGGTATACCAGCCGTATATCCTGTCCTCTGCCTGCTCCGCTTTCTGAAAAAATCAGCTCAAACTGATCCTGTTCCAGAAGCTGTGCCAGCTTTTCCAATGTATTTTCTGTCATTCTTTCTTCCTTAACTGATCTGCCATCTTACACGGCTTCCATTTTCATCTTTGTTTACGATCAGCTGATCTTCTATCTCCTGTTTAAGTTCTGTCACATGGGAAATGATTCCGATCAGTCTTGATCCCTCAGCCATCTCCTGAAGGACTTTTACCGCCTGGTTGCGTGAGTGCTCATCCAGTGAACCAAAGCCTTCATCTATAAACATCATATCCAGATTGACCGCCGCAGAACTTTCCTGGATCTGATCTGCCATTCCAAATGCAAGTGATAACGCCGCCATAAAAGATTCCCCTCCGGAAAGCGTCCGCACTTCCCGTTCTTTGCCGGTGACTGTAGAATATACCATCAGATCCAGTCCGCGATTTTTACCTTCGCCTGCTTTTTCCAAGTCATACATCCGAAATTCAAACTGCCCTGCAGACATCTCCTGAAAACGTCGGTTCGCCGCATAAAGGATCCTCTCCAGATAATATCTCTGGACATACGTTTCCAGATCCATACGTGCTCCACTTACATTTCCTGATGTCATCCGATACAGAGCATCGATCCGGGCATGTTCCTCCACAACTGCCTTTCGTTCTTCCAGTCTGGATGAAAGAGCAGCCAAAATCTCTCCATCGTCTTTGCTGTCCATACGCAGTTGATTATAAATCTTTTCTGCTTCCAGATATTCTGTCTCGGCCAGATCTCTTTCCTTCTGAATTTCTTCCAGGACTGGCCGTCCGACCTTCCCAACTGCATTCTTTGCAGAATCCCTCCTTGCCTGCTGTGCCGCTTTCTTTTCATAATAAGTATTAACTGTTTTCTGAAATTCTTCTGCCGCCTCACGGCTGTAAGCCTCTGCAAGTTCTTTCCATTCTTTTTCCGTCATCTGCTTCGTGCTCATTATTTCTATATAAGAAGTTTTTCGTTCTTCCACGCACTGTTTCTGTGTCGGAATTTCCTGTTGATAACGGCCGATCAGTGTCTCTGCCTGCTTTTGCGAATTCACAGCTTCTTTTGCTTCTGCCGAAACCTTCTGATATGTTTCCTCCGCACGCTGTTTGCTGCTCACTGCCTGATGCAAAGCTGCCTTTGCCGCTTCTTCTGTCTGAAATTCTGCAGAATCTTTCAGATTTTTCAATGTAGCCTCACTGCCTGCCAGTTTTTCTGCCGCTTCTTTTTCTTCTGTCATACATTGAGTATACGTTTCCCGAAGTTTTCGTCTCTGTTCTTCTATATTCTGAAGTGCCTCACGGAGTTTCGCCAGAAGTTTCGCGTCTTTCTTTAACTTGTTCAGTTCTTCTTCCAGCTGCTGCTTCCAGTTCTCCAGCACATGGTCCATTTCTGTCACACTCGACTGCTCTGTTATAGAAGAAATACTTTTTCCCAAACGTTCCTGAAGTTTTCGTACACTGCCAATGTAGGTCGTTTTTCGTGTCTCATATTCTGCTCTTGCCGCCGCGACATCTCCTGCCGATTTCTCCTGCTTTTTGCGAAGTTTATCCACATTTATCTGCATATTCTGGAGTTTTTCTTCGGAGATATCCACATATTCCACAGCCCTTTTATGTGGATTCGGATGTTCTGTCGAGCCACATACGGGACATGGTTTTCCCGGTTCCAGTTCTTCCGCAAGAAAACCTGCCTGTGCGTTCAAAAAACGCTGTCTCATACTCTCATATTTTGTATTTGCCGCATTATAATCTTCTGTTATTCTGACATAATCTTCTCTTGCTTTGATCGCTTTTTTGCGGCACTGCTCTGCCTGATTTCCAAGTGTTCGAACGTCAGAAATTTCCTGCGAAACAGCATCTGCTTCTTCCTTTTTTCCCTCCGCAACTGCCAGTTTTTTGTCCACTTCTGCCAGCTCTTCACTCTGTATTTTCCACTGTTCAGCTTTCTGCTCCAGAGTTTCCTGCTGCTGCTGTGTTTTCTGCGTTTTTCTGGTCGCTTCGTTGTAACTTTTTCTGTCTGTTTCTGTCTGTATAGAAAGGTTTTTTATCTGCGTCAAAACCTCTAATGACTTCTGTACTTTCTCAGATATTCTGCTGTGATTCTGCAGCTCCTGATCGTATGTCTGCTTCGCCTGTTCTTCAGCACTTTCGGCTGCTTCCCGCGCGTTTTTCAGCATTGGCAGGCGTTTTTCCTGACTCAGCAGTGCTTCTTCCAGATCTCTCAGATGTTTCTGGGCATCACTCAGAAGCATATAGTTTTCCCTGATCTCCCAGGTATCTCTGATACGTCCGAGCAGCCCCTGCATCTCCTTTATTCTGCCTTCATCAGATGCATATTGCTGCAGTTTCTGTTCCGCATCTTCGAGCTGTACAAACCACTTCAGAAGTTCTTCTGCTCTTGTATATGCCTCTCTTTTTTCATCTCTTTTTTTAGCCGCTTCCTGGTATTCTTTTTCCGCCTCGCGGGTATGTTTTCCCAGCCAGTCACATAGTATTTCCAGCTCTTTCAGGAAATCTGTGAGGCGTGTCATCTCACCTTCTTCAAGTTGTTTTTTCAACTGTTTGAGTATCTCTGATCCGTATATTTCAGGTATGCGGATCCTGCTCACTTCGCTCTGACACTGTGTTTTCAAAACAGCGATCTCTTTCTCTTTTGCACGCTTCCGATTACCCAGTTCTGCCACGATCTCCTGGTACATTTCTGTATTAAAAAGCTTCCGGAAGATCACTTTTTTGTCATCGGATCTTGCCCGCAGAAGCTCCATAAATTCACCCTGTGCGATCATCGCAACCTGCATGAACTGCCCCTTCGTAAGTCCTGTGATCTCCTGTAATTTCCGGTCAGTTTCTTTGGACGGATATTCAGTCCCATCCGGCATAATGAGACTTACAGATCCCGTAACTTCTCTCTGTTTTCCCTTCGCCGCACCTCTGGTGATCATCTTGAGATGTCTCGGAACGCGGCGCACGGTATACACTTCCCTGGTCTCGCCCTGTCCCTCTGCAAAGACAAGTTCCACAAACGGTTCCTGCGCAAAATCCACATACTGACTCTGCAGAACAACGCCGTCTTTCTTATTTGTCGAAGAACTTGCCTCCCCATATAAAGCAAATACGATCGCATCAAAAATAGTCGTTTTCCCCGCTCCGGTATCTCCCGTAATAAGAAAAAGATTCTGGTTTACTTTCTCAAAATCGATCACTGTTTCCTTACCATAAGAGCCAAATGCCTGCATTTTTAAGCGTAAAGGTTTCATCTATTTCACCCCCTGAACCGTGTGAAGTACATCCTGCAGGATCGTCTTCTCTTCCTCATCCAGATCTTTTAGAAAAGAGCAGCATAACTCATAAGGGTCAAGCAGTTCTTCCGTCTGTAACGTTCTGGTATAATCAGCTTTTCTCAGATTTTCCCTTCGGATCTCCAGCAGATTCGGAAATGCCAGCCGGATGCGCTCCTGCATATCGATCACGTCAAGATCTGCTTTATCTGTCAAAATGACTGTTACATAATCTGCACAGGATTCTTCCAGAACCTCTTCCAGTGTTCCCTTTACAACCTTCACCTGACGCAGTGGTTCAAGTGATAAGACTGTTGTTTTGACTTCGCCTTTTGCGCCCATTTCTACCATTATGATCCCTTTCTGCTGCTGTGCTTCACTCACAGAGCAGGCGAGAGGTGTTCCGCAATAACGCCAGTTTTCGCTGCCAGCTTTCATTGGTTTGTGGATATGTCCAAGCGCCGCATAATCAAAAATCTCCAACACATCTGCGGAAATTTCATCGATATTTCCTACCGTGCAGATTTCTGATTCCATTCGCTCGATCTCATCTGCTTTCTTGCCGACAGGAAGATAAAACTGGTGGCTGACGAGTACATTTCTGTCATTCTCATCAATTTCCTCACGCCTGATCAGTCTGTGCAGGGTTTCATTATAAGAAAGATTATTTCCATTCTCGTCCACCCCCACGACCTGTTTGACCATAGATGGTTTTACAAACGGAAGCAGATAAAAATTCACATTTCCATATGTATCATGCAGAACGACTTTTTCTATATATTCTGCCTTTGTTCTCGGTGGCTGACCGATCATATATACCTTCTGTCTGGACAAAACATTTCGAAAACAGTTGACCCTCGGCGCACTGTCGTGATTTCCGCTGATCATCATGATCACCGCATTCGGAACAGTCTCCGTCAGTTCTTCGAGAAACCGGTCAAAAACTTCGACTGCTTCGGCAGACGGAACGGCTTTATCATAAATGTCTCCCGCGATCACAACCGCATCCGGCTCTTCCCGACCTGCTGCCTCGACGATCTTACTCAAAATATATTCCTGATCTTCCCGCAGATCACGGTTCATTAATTTCAATCCGATATGTAAATCTGATAAGTGAAAAAATTTCATAGTCACGTTCCTCTCCGGCAGTATTTTCTGTCTCTTTTTACATCATAACATTTCGACTGTCTGCCTGCATCTTTTTCTTTCGCTATTTCTCGACAGGAAGTATTTTTTATGACGTTTCTTTTGCCTTTTGCACAATTTAGGTATCTTAAAACCGATGTTTTTCAACTTTTATTAGTTACTTTTTACAAAGTTTTTTTGCCTGATTGAAAATTTTTGTATACTATGTTATGATTCATTTAAAGGTATTACCTCATACCAATCATAAGTCAAAAACAACGAAGGGAGAAACCAATCATGTATAGAGAACATGAATATTATCTGAAACGATGCATCGAAGTTTCCAAAACATCCCGTGAACACGGAAACACACCATTCGGCGCAATCCTCGTTGACGAGGATGGAAATATCCTGTTAGAACAGGAAAATGTAGAGATTTCCACTCACAAAAGTACCGGACACGCAGAAACACAGCTCGCAGAAAAAGCATCCACCATGTATTCCAAAGATTTTCTCTGGAAATGCACACTGTATACAACTGCCGAACCATGTGCAATGTGCGCCGGCTGTATTTACTGGTCCAATATCGGACGTGTCGTTTATGCAATGACAGAAAAGGATCTGCTGTCACTGACCGGTTCCGATGAGCAGAATCCGACCTTCGATCTTCCATGCAGGGAAGTATTTGCCAAAGGTCAGAAAGATATCCAGGTGATCGGACCATTCCCGGAACTTGCACCGCTTGCAGCTGAAGTTCACAGGGGATTCTGGAACAAATAACTTATGGGATCAGGGATTACAAAAACTATTTTATTTTTTTAGAGGGTATTTACTATGGGAAACACAAACAATACTAACGAACAGGATACAGAGTTCGCACTTTGTACCGTTCCTGAGAATGAGCGAAAAAGCTATTTCAGTCTGACGATCGTCTGGACTGGATTCGTATTTGTTATTACCAGTATGATGGCAGGAGGGGGATTATCTGCCGGGCTGGATTTTAAGGGGATCGTACTTGCAGTTGTACTTGGAAACGTATTCTTAAGCCTTATTGCTATAGCTGTCAGCTATATCGCCAGCAAAACAGGTCTTACTTTTGCCCTGCTGACGAAGTACAGTTTTGGAGACAAAGGCTCCCGCGTCGCTTCCATGTTCGTACCTGTCGTAAACATCGGCTGGTATACGATCCAGGCTGCAACTTACGGACATTTCATCGCACAGGCATTTAACTGGAGTGGAACTGTTGAATTATTCTGCATGGCAGTCAGCGCTGTGATCATGGGTATTTTTTCCATGAAAGGTTACAAAGCCATCAGTATTCTTGGATATATCGCAATTCCGGCGATCGTATTCCTGTCACTGGCAACATCTATCCGTGCTGTGGGCATGGTCGGTGTAGACGGAATCCTGGGCTATGTTCCAACTGACAGCATTTCTATCGGAAGCGGTATCACAATCGTAATCGGTACCTGGATCCTTTCCACAGCTACCTGCATCGCAGATATCATGCGTTATGCAAAATCTGCAAAATCCGCCATCGCAGCTACGCTGACAGGACTTCTCGGTGGAAATATCTTCATGATTCTCTGCGGTACACTTACTTCTATTGCTGTTGGGGACAGCGATCTGACAAATGTACTGTTATCCATGGGATTACTGATTCCGTGTCTGATCCTGATGACAACCAATATTTTTACAACAAATGCATCAAACCTGTATTCGACTTCACTGAACCTGTCCAACGCATTCAAAATGGACAGAAAAAAAATCATCATCGTGATCCTGATCATTTCTGCCGCAGCAACACTGTGCAGACCTTATCAGATCTCATTCCTGTTTACATTCCTGAACCTGCTCGGTACTATCGTACCGCCGCTTCCGGGAATCATTCTGGCTGACTACTTTATCATCCATCATGGAAAATACGCCAGACTTGAAGGTGTCAGATTCCACAGCTTCAACATCATCCCATGGATCGCATGGGTACTGTCACTGGTTCTGGTATTTACACTTCCATTTGGACTTCCGTCCCTGAACGGACTGATCCTTGGTGCCGTTATCTACACTGTACTGATGAAGATTACCAAAAAACAGGTTATCATGGAGGGCTAAATCATGGATGAACTGAAAAAATACAAAATCGCCGCACTTATCGGTATCATTATTATGGGCATTGGTGCCTTTATGGCATGCCTTTGTACTGCATCATCGCTGATCATGACGGGAAATGTTTTACTGATCGCCAGTATCTTTGTTCTGATCTACGCATTTTCATCCTGGCAGCCGTAACAGAAACAATACTCAGCTTTGATAAATTTTTTCCTACCAAAAAAGAAACAGATCTTCTGTTCCGCACAGAGGATCTGTTTCTTTTTTATTTACTGTTCAAAAAATTCTTTTACGGATCTGGGAATACTTCAGTATAGAAGTATTGATATATTCACGAATATAAACACTCTCCCGGTTCTTCTCATCATAATTTACCGAACTCAGAAAAAGAAATGGTTTTCGCTCCGGAAAACCTTTTACTTTCATTCCTCTCGGCAGTATATCATCGCTCAGGATGGTATCGATCTCCACCTTATCCCAGGCAATCCTTCTTCCGGTTTCCTGATAAAGAAAATAGAAAATACTGTCTTTGTAGTTCTTCAGTTTCTCCAGTGCCTCCTCAGAAAAAATTTCTGTCGACACATAATCGTAGCTGATCACGCAGGGATGTTCATCCGCATAAAATACCTTAAGTGCACTCCAGACCTGTGCTCCCGGTGCCAGTCTCAATGCTTCCGCTACTTCTTTTTCGGCCGGCTCCATCCGAATTTCCAGTATCTCCATCCGTGCTTTATATCCACTGCTCTCGATCAGATCCGGAAAATGGATTGCCTGGTCAAACCGGCATGCAATTTCCCGAAAGTGCGGATTGACAAAAGTACCTCTTCCATGAACCCGGATGATAATTCCCTCTGCTGCCAGATCATCCAGCACGCTTCGAAGCGTCACCCTGCTGATCCCGAGAATACGGCAGAGTTCCTCTTCCCGCGGGAGTTTGTTGGCTACATCCAGATCCAGAGAATGAATATACTCTTCCAGTTCCGCACGAACCTGAGATTTAAGATTAATCTTTTTTATCTGTTTCATTATAATCATCAGTTCTTTCTGGTATATTTTCTTTTCTGTAAATAATAGTACCACAATTTCCTGATATATGAAAAGATTAGATTGATACTTTTATACTACAACAAAATTACTATCCCAATTAACTCCCATATATATTGACGTATTCTCATGTTTTTTTTATAATCAAACTACACCTACATAAGATAAAAAATTAAATATGATTCGACTATAATTTATGTAGGGAGGTTTTCTATTGTTTCAAATTTCATATTCCAAAAAGGCAATCAAATTTTTAAAACGCCAGGATATTCCTTCGCAGAAAAGATTGATAGCAGCCATTTCCAGACTTCCGTTGGAGGGTGATATAAAGAAATTACAGGGTACCGACGGATATCGTCTTCGTGTAGGAAATTTCAGAGTTTTATTTAATGTTAATGGTATCATAATAGATATCATCGATATCGGAAACCGTGGTCAGATTTATAAAGGAGTGTGATACTATGTCCAGTATAAAAGAACGAATTTTCGGAGCTGTTACTGTTATGAGCGAAGAGGATGCGCAAAAAGTCTGGGATCTGATTCTCTCCACTTTTGCTCTTGATAATATCGAACAGGTTGTGCCTGATCCCGACGAACAGGCAATTATGAACGCCTATAAAAATGGCGATCCTGATTATCAGCCATCTGTTTCTCAGGAAGATTTGCTTAAAGAATTGAATTTAAAATAACAAGAAAAAAGTTCCTGACAAAGTGCCGGGAACTTTTTTCTGTCTTATTTTTTATTTGTGTTTCTTCAAAATCCTTGTCTGCAGCGGTGCCATGACTTCGCTTTCGGTTCCATAGAGCAGTTCATACTCTGCCGGAACTGGAACAGCCTGTGGCTTGCGCGCATAGTTCTGGATGAAGAGGTATTCGGTGTCTTCGCTTTCTCTTACGGTCACGGCAACGCCTTCCGGAATGAATTCGATCGGGGATTTCAGACCTGTTTCTGCAGCTACTCTGCCGTAGAAGTCCTGATAGAATCCAAGTTCCATATCCGCGCATACATAGTATACGTGGCCTTTGCCGAATGCCTTGTGTGTCAGCACCGGATATCCCTGATAGAAGTCTTCGCCGTAGCGCAACAGCACTTCCGCATCGGAAACTTCAACCAGTTCGCAGAGGTTCTTGCAGGAATATACATTGCTGATTCCGAGGTGGCTTCCAGCCTGTGGAATCGCATGGTTTTCTTCCCAGTCATAAAGAGCGTCGATCTCTGCACTGCGGATTCCTGTTACGTCCATCAGTCCGTATGGAGTTCCGTCAAGGAAGCATTTGTCTGTACCGTCTACCAGTCCGGACCAGTAGGAAAGTACCAGAGTTCCTCCATTTTCTACATAGGTGCGGAGTTTTTCTTCGTATCCGTCTTTGAACATATATGCCATCGGAGCTGCCAGAACTTTGTAGTCTGCAAGGTCATGTTCCATTGCAATAATGTCGACATTCAGTCCCTGTTCTCTCAGTGCACGGTAGTTCTTCTGCACATTTTCACGATAGTGCATATCTTCGTTTCTCGGTCCCTGTACATCCGCGATTGCCCAGTCATTTTCACGGTCATAGAGAACGGCTACCTGAGATTTCATGTTGGTTCCAACAGTCTCCTGAATCTGTTCCAGAACCTCTCCAACCTCTGTTACTTCACGGAAAACACGGGTATCTTCTTTGCCGTAATGATCGATCACAGCACCGTGGAATTTCTCGGAAGCGCCCTGGCTCTGACGAAGCTGGAAATACAGAACACTGTCAGAACCGTGAGCAACTGCCTGGAGAGAACCTGCCAGAAGCATTCCTGGTTTTTTGAGTTTGTTGATCGGTTTCCAGTTGGTTGCAGACGGGCAGGATTCCATAAGAAGGAACGGTGCTTTCTTGATGCTACGCATCAGATCGTGCTGCATTGCCACGTCAACAGCTGTGACATATTCCTCTTTTTTGTGCCATCCCGGATAGTTGTCCCAGGATACAATATCAAGAACATCTTTGAATTTTTTGTAATCCAGACCGTCAAAATCATACATCAGATTGGCGGTCACAGGCAGTTCAGAACCTCCTTCACGAATCGCATCAACCTCATTTTTGATAAAGTCGATCGTCTGATCTGTGACAAAACGCTTCCAGTCAAGTTTCAGTGCATGAAGTTCATTTTCACCCTTCGTGGATGGGCTTTCGATCTGATCAAAGCTGTTGTAAATGTGGCTCCAGAATGTTGTGCACCAGCTCTTGTTGAGGTTTTCAATCGTGCCATATTTTTCTTTCAGCCAGTCTCTGAATTTTGCCTGACACAGAGGACAATGACACTCTCCTCCAAACTCATTGGAAATATGCCACAGCATAACTGCCGGATGTTTGCCGAATCTTTCGGCTAATTTCTTATCGATCGCATGGACTTTTTCTCTGTATACCGGAGAGGTAAAACAGTGATTATGTCTGCCTCCGAAGAATCTTCGGGTTCTGTCCGGATCCATACGAAGGACTTCTTCGTATTTGTCTGCCATCCATTTCGGTCTTGCTCCTGACGGAGTTGCAAGAATGGTATGAATCCCCTCTTTATAAAGATTGTTAATGATCTCTTCCAGCCAGTCGAAGTTATATTTTCCTTCTTCAGGTTCAAGAACAGCCCAGGAAAAAATCCCTACCGATACAGTGTTGATATGTGCTTTTTTGAAATATTCGATATCTTTCTGAAGGATATCCGGGCGGTCAAGCCACTGCTCCGGGTTATAATCTCCACCATGAAGGTAACGTCCGTATTTCATCTGTTTCGCCATGTTGTCTCCTCTTAAAGTCCTTTAAATACAAAGGAAAATTCCATCTTTTTATCGGTTTCCAGTAAATATTCTTCGTGTGTGCGTGCTCCCCAGCTGTCATCTCCACCGATTCCCATCTGGTCTTTTGCAACACGTACAACGGTGTAATGAACCTCCGGAAGTTCGTATGGATGCATTGCATTTTCCATCTCATGTGGAGTGTATGGAAGTGCTGAGAACATCATCGGTCCGTTGTTTTCATCCATCTCAAAGAGCATTCCTCTTCCCTTGCGGTCAGTTATTTTTGCCCAGCGCACTTCTTCTTTTGCACCACATTCCTGCGGAACCATATATCTTGCAATATTGTCTGCGACTTTGTTTGCATAGATGCCAAGTTTTGCTCCTTTTTTACGGTCAGAATAGGTCTCTGCCTCTCCAAGTCCGTACCATTCCACACGGTCATAATCTGCATTGAATTTGAAGATCACACCAAATTCCGGCATGTCACCAAGTTCTTTGACTGGGTCATAACTGAGGGTTGTCTTTACTCTTCCATCACCGGATACTTCATAGGAAAGTCTGCATTCGCTGAGTGGTGTGGTCGGCATGAGATACGTGTAAGTCACTTTTACAGTCTTCTCATTTCCCTCTACTTCCGGCTCATTTCCCGGGCCGTATGGTCCCTGACGGAAGTCTTTGTGGCTTAAGTACATGCTGGCGATCTTCCACTGTCCGTAGCGCATTCCCATGAGATTTCCACAGTCATTATCCGTTGGTGCACGCCAGAAGTTTGGCTTTGGAATTGCCTCGATCATTTCTTTTCCGGCATATTTATAAGATACCAGACCGCCGTTCAATACAGAGAAAAGCACTTCAAAATACGCTCCTCTGACACCGATATTGTGTGTACTGCGGATCACTTTTACACCTTCCGGGCAGGTCTTTTTCGGTTCTTCAACCTGGTATACATACTGTCCAAAAGCTACCTCATGTCCCGCTTCTGCCCATGCTTTATCTTCTTTCAGATGGAAGGAAACAGTCACTGCATATTCGCCTGGTTTCTCTTCTTTTGCGAGCGGAAGTGCATAGGTTTCTTCGCTTAATGGAGCAACTGCCGTTGCAAGAGAAGCCTTGCGGATCACTTTACCATTCTTTGCAACAGTTACTTTGCAGTCAAAAATATCTGTGTTCACAAACAGGTTCTTGTTGATGACTTTTACACTGTCTGCACTGACTTCTGCAGTGATGTTCTGGTAGTTAAATTTGACTTCCTGCATCTTCGGTGAAGCATCTCTGTTTCCACCATATGCGATACCGTTTCCGCTGAAGTTATAGTCTGTCGGACGTTCTCCGAAGTCGCCGCCGTACGCCTGGAATTCTTTGCCATATCGGTCTTTTTTGTAGATAGACTGGTCAATGTAGTCCCAGATAAATCCACCCTGATACTTCGGTTCTGTGTCGGTCAGATCTGTATATTTGTGCATTGCACCGCAGGAATTTCCCATTGCATGTGTATATTCACAGCAGACAAACGGTTTGGAGTCGTCCTTTGCAAGGAACTCTTTGATTGCTTCTACAGACGGATACATCTGGCTTTCCATATCACTGGTATCGTTATATCTGCGGTCATGGCAGACTCCTTCATAGTGAACCAGGCGGGTTGGGTCTGCCTTATGGAAGAACTGTGACATTTCAAAAATATCCTTGCCTCCGAAGGACTCATTTCCGCAGGACCAGATCAGGATCGCCGTGTGGTTTTTGTCTCTCTGATACATGGAGTTTGCACGGTCAAGCATCATATCCAGCCATTCCGGCTTGTCATGCGGCACAACGTAGGTGTAATCCTTTGTAAATTCAGCAACATCCCAGGAACCGTGGGATTCCAGGTTTGTCTCATCGATCATATAGATTCCGTATTCATCGCAGAGCTGATAGATCAGGGATGCATCCGGATAATGACAGGTACGGATCGCATTGATATTGTTCTGCTTCATGGTCTTAAGGTCTTTGCGGAGTTCTTCTTCGGATACGTGTCTTCCGCTTACAGAACTGAATTCATGACGGTTAACACCCTTGAATACGATACGTTTTCCATTCAGTGTCATAATGCCGTCTTTCATCTCGAAACGACGGAATCCAACTCTCTGTGGGATCACTTCCTGAAGCTCTCCTGCCTCATTATAAACTTCCAGTGTCAGGTCATAAAGCTGTGGTTCTTCTGCACTCCAGAGTACCGGATCTGCTACTTTCCAGGAATAAATTTCTTCTCCGTCGAGTGCTTTTTTGTCCTCGATCACGGTCTCTCCGTCTTTGGAAAGAGTAATCTTAACTGTGCCTTTGCCCCAGGTATTTGTTCTGATCTCAAGTGCTGCTGCACTTAATGTTTCATCCGGGATCGCACGGATCTGAAGGTCATAAACATGAACTTCCGGTACAGTATAAAGGTAAACATCTCTGTAAATTCCGGAGAAACGGAAGAAGTCCTGGTCCTCGCACCAGCTGCTTGCTGTCCATTTGAATACCTGTGCTGCGAGTTTGTTTTCGCCTTCTTTTATATATTCGGTCAGTTCAAATTCTGACGGTGTAAAAGAGTCTTCACTGTATCCGACGAAGTGTCCGTTGAGCCATAATGCAATGCCGCTCTCTGCTCCCTGGAAGGAGATAAAGAGACGTTTCCCCTGCATTTCTTCCGGCACTTCAAAGTATTTCACGTAGCTTGCAACCGGATTGAAATGCTCCGGAATCTCACCCGGATGGATGTCCTCGTGGCCTTCCCACGGATACTGTACGTTAGCATACTGAGGTGCATCATATCCTTCCATCTGGATATGTGCCGGCACGCGGATATCATCCCAGTCTCTGCAGCAATATTCTTCTTTTTCGAATCCCGGAATCGCACTTCCATAGTTACGGGCATAGTGGAATTTCCAGATTCCGTTAAGGTCATAACGGAAGGAAGTTTCTTTTTCCTTCGCTTCCTCTCCATCTCTGTAATATGTGTGGTCAGAATGTGCATCCATTCTTCCATCTTTGAAATACTGTGGATCCTTTACTAAAGAATAATCAAAAACTTTCATTCTTATCCTCCTGTTATTGGATTTTGCAAAAAAGGATGCCGCATAATCTGTACGGGACATATTATGCAATATACCCACTGGACCACGCAGCATCCTTTTTTAGTTCATTGTTGTAATCTCTCCCGAATTACTCCATTGCTTCGCAATTTCCGTAATTCTGTAAACATTCGAAATCCGCTGATTTACTTAACCGCTCCGGTAATACCTTCTGCGAACTGTTTCTGCAGTACGAAGAATACAACCATTGTCGGGATGGAACAGAATAATACGCCACACATCAGCATACCATAGTCTGTTACATAACCTGTGATCAGGTTGGCGATCAACATTGGCATTGTCATCGCCTTGTTATCAGTCATGATTACCTTCGGCCACAGGTAAGAGTTCCATGCATTCATGAAGGTAATAACTGCTGCAGCTGCATATGTAGATTTCATAGTAGGAATGAACATCTGTAAGAAGATTCTTACTTCGCTCAGTCCATCGATACGAGCTGCTTCGATGATATCTACCGGGAATGATCTTGCGTTCTGACGGAACATCATGATCATAAACGGAGTAGAAATGATCGGAAGGATAAAACCAACTGCTGTATTCAGAAGTCCTGCTTTAGAGAACATCTTGAATAACGGAACCATGGTAGCAACCTGCGGAACCATCATTGCAAGAAGCAGAACAGAGAACAGTCTGTCCTTTGCCTTATCATGATAAACTTCAAAACCATATCCTGCGATAGAGCAGATCAGCAGACAGATCACGGTTGTGAGGATCGCATAAAAGAAAGAGTTTCCAAGTGCTCTCCACAGTGGCTGCTGAGCTGTCAGGTTTTTGAAGTTTTCCATGAAGTAACTTCCCGGAATAATTCGTCCACGAGATACATCTGTTGATGTATTTGTTGCAGCTGAGATCATCCAGTATAACGGAAATACTGAAATAAATGACACGATGATCAGAAAAATATAGGTAGGAATCAATCTTCTCTGAATTGCTGATTTGTTTTTCTTAGTCACGTGTATCACCTACTT
>NZ_FR886730.1:12365-30064 GCF_000436615.1 Blautia sp. CAG:237 | reverse complement strand
TTTTCATATAATTTATTTGAAGTAGCACAATAGGTTAAGAAATGGAAATTTCTTCTATATAGGTTTGCTGATTATCATAAATGAATACTTTTGGTACATTTCCAGAAATGACTTCCAAATCATCCATACAATCTTCGTATGTACGGTTTTCGATTAGTCTGGCTTTTACTTTTTATTTTCTTCAGACGAATCATCTTTCATCTGTTCCAGGATACTTTTTAATTTCTGTGGAACTGATACCCCGATTACTGTTATATTCTCTAAAATGCCCAGACCCTCACTGGAAATGTAAAAGGAAAGAACTGCTGTGCGGATCACATTGCCGTTCTGAAAAATCAGCAAATCTATTACATTACCAACTGCTACCAAAAGGATAATACATGATTTTTTTATGATTTTATCAAGCGTGATTTCTTTAATTTTCTTATTATAGATTCCAGCTAATGTGCAAGTTATATATTCGATTGCCATAAATATAAGTAACGCCAATAATAAATCATCGCAGCCGCCAAGTATTTCTCCTGTAATTTTCTTCACCGCCATAAGTACATCAATTAACTTTGTAATTTTCATCTCTGCTACCTCTCTTTCCATGCATTCAGTTCTTTGTATGCAGAGATAATAGCAAATTTCTTTTAATTTGGCTGTGATATTAAATGTTCTGTTTTTCTTCTAAAATTATGTCTAAATTATGAACATATTCATCAAGTGTTGTATCCTTAAAGTTTGCCGCAAATTTTTTCGCTTCTTTTCCACAGAAAATAGCTTTGTCATTCTGTTTCATTCTATGATAAATTATACACAGATCAACATAAATATATCCTCTGTCCAGTATTCCGTTTTCATCGCATAACTGAAGTGCCTTTTCCAAATGGTCTGCTGCCATATCATCTTTTCCTATGAAAGCAGCACATGTCCCAATTTTATGATGCATCAATCGTTCCAGTAATGAATCATCTTTTGTAAATGGTGCTAATTTTTCCAAATATTTAACTGCTGTTTCATAATCCCCCATTCCCATATGACAATTAGCCATTCCTATGTAGGACTGTGCCAGTTTGGGGCTATTCTCAGAAACATTTTGCTTAATTAGGCGAATATATTTCTTATAATATTCCATCGCCTCTTCATACTGATCTGTATGTTCCAGTAAATCTGCGTAATTTTGATAGTCCATACACACATCATCAAATGGGATATTCCGCATATTTGCTGCACGTTTAACAATATCACGATACATTTTCAAAGCTTCTTCTATTTTTCCCTCTTCCCAAAGTATCAATGCCTTATTATTTAAACACTGAAGTACATGATAGCTTTCTTCGCCATAAAGTCCAAAATAAATAATATGGGCTTCATTAGCGAAATAAGAAGACCGTGTTTTTTCTCCAATCTGATAAAGGAAATTTGAATATTCCAAATATACATCTGCCAAATCATTACTATTCTTTGCCAAATTTTTTTCACGAAAACGAATCACTGTTTTATAACATTGTTCCGCTTTCGGAATATACTTATCATATCCATTTGCTACAAAATCCGTACATAATGTCGCCATATAATAAATGTTCATAATAAATTCAGAATCGTTTTCATCTTTTTCGTCGATTTCAATAGCCTTTGTCAACATCTTATATGCCTTTGTCAGTTCTCCCATTGCCTGATAGATTACAGCAATACTTGAATAGTCTGTCGAAAGTTCTCTTCGCGGAAGATTCGGAATACTTTGATCAATTTTCAGAGCACGTTTATAATATCTTATCGCCTTTGTGGCTTCTCCTTTATGGAAATAGATATTTCCATATTCATGCCATAAATAAGCCCATTCTCTTTTGAGTCGTTGATCAGGATCTATCTGTTTCATATATCTTCTCGCAGTATTCAAATACTGAATAGCTTTTTCTGTCTCATCCATCCTAAGCCATAATTCGCCGTAATTTCTATAGTCTCGAATCAGCATTTCTGGGTTCTGAATCGTTTTATCAATTTCTATTACTTTTTCTATCAGAGTTTTGCACAGCAGATAACTGCTTGCTTCAAAGCAGACATAATATAATCTGAGCAAGAAAACAGAATCATCCTCATTACCCCAATGGTCTTCAAACAGATCTGCCACAGACCAGGAAAACGGAATCAGATCAAGCTTTGTATATCCTTTTCCCCAATATTCTCCAAGATCTAACTCTCTGGACAGTTCATGTACAAATGGAGATGCCGTGTCATACAGGATCTGTTTCTGCTGTTCTCTGATCGCTGCTGCAATAACAGAATGCATCCAGTAAATATGTTTTCTGTCTTTCACGCTATGCTCTAACATTCCAATATCAAAAAGTTTTAGCAGTTGTCCGTTCTTTTTTGTTTTAAACCATTTTTTCGCTTTTGCAAAATCAAATTGTAAATTTGGTATTACTGAAATACAGGTAAGCAGAATCTTTTCCTCTTTGCCATATTCTACAATGGAAAATAAAATGCACATCTGCCGGATAATGGTATCATCATTTTGTAATTTCTCATGCTCACAGGAAACATCTTCTTCGCTTAGTTTAAAACCTTTTTCGACCAGTTTGGAATATAGCTGATGCAGAGACATTTCTTCTATGTATGCCGCTTTTGCAATAAACACAATCATAATCGTAAGTTTTGCTGTGAGCGTGATGATATCATTAACTGTTTCATTGTCTCTTTCTTCAAATTGATAATGACGATAAAATAGCTCTCGACATTTATCCATTTTCAGAGGCTGTAGATACATTATTCTGTGAAATCCCGGAAATGTTTGCTGCCTGCTTGTTAGTAGTATTCGGCATGGAAGAGAACTTAATTTCTGTAAATATTTATCTTCCTTTACTTTTTCAATATTATCTACGATTAACAGCAGCTTTTTATTATATTGTGCCGCTTTATCCTGGATTTTTGACCAAACATCCTCTAAATCCCCTGACAAATGCAAGGCCTGTTTTATGGATAAGCGAATATCCTGATTATTATATGGGATCCACGCAACATTTTCGATTCCATTTTCCTGAACTTCCGTATTCATAATACGGTTCAAAAATGCTTTTACAAGTTCTGTTTTTCCAAGTCCTCCAACTGCCGAAATCATCATATTCTGTTCTTTTTCTACGATTTCTGAATATAACTCTTTAAGTTCTTCTTCCCGACCAATCAGTTCTTCTACAGCCGCATCCGGTGAGTCAGAAATATACTTTGGATATTTTGCAGGAGGATAATCTGCTTCCAGTCTCATAAAACTTACATCTAAACTGAAAACACTTTTCTTTTGCCATGCACAATCTGCCTTGTCGGAGCAAATTAATATCGCAGCAATTGCACGTGATTGCTGATAAGAAGAAGTTTCTGCAAAACTCTTGTTGATCTGTTGTTTTATATTATCTGGGATTACTGTGCTTTCTTTAAGTAATCTCTGTAAATCTGATAACATCTTTGTTTTTTCAAATTCGCCAGATAGGCAAACTTTTTCGATACTCTCTCGAAATATTTCATATCCATTTTCGGTATATAACTTCTTAGCTACTCTTCTGTGAATGAGAGTTTGACCGGACGTTATCTTTCGAATTGAGTCATTATCGTATAAGCCATCTCCTGTCAGCGCATAGATATCCTGAAAAATCATACGATAAAACTGTTCTTTTTGGTAAATCCCAAGAGGTTCTTTTAGGTAACTGTATATGATATTAAATGCTGTGTAAAAATTTTTTTGGTTCATAAACTCCCACCTTAATTTTGTAATACATTCCAATTTCTTCAGCGGTTCTCTTCTATTTCCGGTTCTTCTAAAGGAGTCGCACTGTTAATCCTCAATAATCAGTACCTGTTCATCTTACCACATTTCTGAGATAATCGCTTCACCAACATTTCTAAACATAAATTCGTACAATTCGCTCGATTTGTGCGATTCGCTCGATTCGCTCAAATAACTCTAAGGTACAATGCAGATAAACGGTGTTTCTATCGAAATAGATTCATCTGTTTGTACCTAACACCCTCTTCCTTTTCTGTGTCAAGTCTTCCACCAGGATCAAGGGGCTTCTCTGGGAAGGCGATGGATTCCTGCTCCTTTACAAACTTCTTTTCAGCAACTTCTACACAACCTATCAAAAACAACTCCGGTTTATTTTTGGATATTTCTCCTTCATATTTTCGTATTACACCAGTCGAGAGATTCGTACTTTTATTAATCTCACTCTGGATTTTGTTTAGTTTTTTCTTGGTCAGCTGTTTGATTTGATCACATAAATCCTGTATTAAATATTGTGGTTCTTTAACAGTTTCTGTATTTTCTTCCATTTCTCCTTCAACTCTCTTTAACTTTTTAATATTAATCTATTGTATCATATGTAGAACTATTTTTATCATTCTGTATGTCGAAATAATAGTTCGTTTTTTCGACGTAGTTGTAAAAAAAAGACATGGAAGAACTCCGCTGTGGAAGTTTCCATATCTTTTTATCAGCCCTCTATTTTATGTTTCTCTATTACGCAACTATGTTTCTTCGTGTCTTTGTCATAATTAATTCCAGCCAGCAATAAATTCCCATGATAGTCTTTCAGTGCCTCTACATACTGTTTTTCTTTTATCTGCTCAATCGCACCGCTGGCAGTTTTGTCCCATTTCAGTTCGATGACTGCTGCCGGTTTGTCTGCATGCAGTTTTCTTGGAATAAAGCAGATGTCTGCGAAGCCTTTTCCGGATGGCAGTTCTCTGACGATGGTATAGTATTCTCTTGCAAAGTAGAATGCAAGATTGATGGTGCAGCTCAGAGAGTTTTCGTTGTTGTACTGCAGGATTGATATCTCATTATGAGCACGGTCGATTCCTTCGGCTACTGTGTCTGCATCCATTTCCCATAAAGCTTTAAGTAATTTCCGTGAATCATCTACGGAACGGATGACTTCGCTCCAGTTCATAGTACTGATCGCGTTTACGTATTCCTGCGAAACTTCTTTATTTGGTATTGTAACGGTTCTGTCAGGCCAGTGGTAGCTCAGATATCCAAGATGAACCAGCAGCGTCAAGATATCATCTCGCCCCTGGAAGGATGTCATGTCATTGGAGAAAGTTCCTGTATTAATCTCGATCCGGTCGCCTGCAAGCATTCGGACCACTGCGTCTTTCAGTCCGTCAACATTCATGGAAATGTAGATTTTCAGGGCTTCATAGGTTTCGGTCTGATTCCAGTAGTTGTCATAAATGCCACTCAACATAGCATCTACTACGGATTTTGGGCTGTACATGGCGTATGTTTTTTTGTTGTTACCTTCCAGAGTTACAAGTTCATATCCATCATACCATGCCTGTGCTTCCTGAAAGTTTCTGTCATAACGACTGCAAAGGGATTTTACTTCCTCTCCTGTAAAACCGAAATATTCTGCCATATCACGGGGATTCAGCATGGAGTATTCTGTGAACATGTTCAGGGCGGAGTGGGAGCCGTATTTCTTTATGGGAAGTATTCCTGTCATGTAAGCAAGTGCTACGTATTCTTTATCTTTTAACCACATTCTCAGAAAATCAAGGTATTTTTTCTGGGATTCTATATCTTCTTTATATTCGCGGAACATACAGTCCCACTCATCGATCAGGATTACAAATTGATATTTCGTCTCTGCATAAATGTCCTGCATCGCAAACACAAGATGCTCGCTGTCAACATATTCCGGATATTTTCTTTTTAGTTCTCGGAGCAGGCGCGTCTGTAACATATTCAACATTTCCTCAACGCTCATACTCATGCTTAGAAATTCCTGTATGTTGATCTTGATGACATCATATTGATTTAAATATTCTTTGTAATCGACTTCTTTGCTGATTTTCAAATCATCAAATAGTTCTTCTGTATTTTCTTCTCTGCTGTAATATGCAGCCAGCATATTTGCTGCCATAGATTTTCCAAAACGTCTTGGTCGGCTCACACAAATGTATCGTTGTTCTGTATTTATTAATTTATTTGTTTTTTCGATTAAACCACTCTTATCTACATATATTTCAGAGCGCAGGCTATATCGAAACAGTGTGGAACCCGGATTCAGATAGTTTCCCATTTTGATGCCTCCCTTTGTTTCAGCAGTCATTTTTTTATATTTAAAGTTTATCATAATCGGCGGGCTTTTGAAATGATTTTCTTCTATACCACCTCTACAGTATTTGTACCGTCCTTTTTTCTTTTATCTCCTATCTCCTTTCTGAACAACCAAGTTTTTTATTTTCTCACCTACTCAGAAAGGAGTCTATTCAAAGCTTTGTATCAGGTTGCTTTAATCTTTTACTGGGATATTCCAAAATACTCTGCCACTGATTTGATCTTTGAAAAAGCTTTCACAATCTTTTCTGCTGTTTTTCCTGCACAGTCTACGAATGTCTGGAAGTCGTTTCTGGTAGCCTGCTGTCCTTCTGCTGAGGGGCTTTCTTCTGCTTTGGATAAGATTTTCTTCAGAATTTCCCTCTGCTTTTCATTCAGATTCTCGTCCTCTTCAACACATTTTCTGGCTTCCTTCCATTCTCCATTGTTGGTCTTCTTAGAGCCGTAATTAACTTCATTTTGTTTTCCTGATATTACAATGGAATTTGAGTTTCCTGTAATATTATTGATATTGATAAATGAATTCATAAATCGTCCTCCTCCAGATAATTTTCTTTCCGAATCTGACTGACATTATGTATATACTGTCTCTCTCCTGTCAGTTCCATGCCTTTTATCAGATACTTATTTTGTTCTTTCAACATTTCAAAGCGTTTATCAAAAGTTCTTATCTTATTTTTGACAAATGCCAAATCCGGAACAAAATCTGTACTTACGTAAGTCGCACTGACTTTATCCAGATCATCATTTCTTGATGCGCAGTAGAAAAGTGTATCAAAAATATACAACGAATCCAATTCGCAGACATCATCTACTACAAACTGGACATTCTTATAATCTTCAAGTGATGTAAGTGATCGTTCCAGATCTGCGCAACGCTCGTCATACTGTTCTAAATCATATGACATTTCGCAAATCAGCGACGGCTGCAGACTGATGATTACTTTTACAGGATAACCATTCTGGGCCCACTCCAACATTCGCCTCTTTTCACTCAATTCCAGTTTATCAAGGTCTGAATGGTTGATCTGACCTTTGATAGTAGAAAAAGGTGAAAAATGTCCATACAATCTTAACGTCGGACTGACATTTTCTTTGATGCTGCAAAATAATATCCTCTCCAAATAGTTGTCAATTCTCACGGCACGTTCCAGGCTGTCTTTTACACCAAATCTCCTTGGACAGATTTCCTGCATCTCTTTGATTTTCCGAATCGACCAGTCGATCTTACGGGTTTCATCAAATTTTAGAACATTCGGAATACCCGTTTGTACGACGACGACATTTGAACTACCATTCTGGATGATACTGTTTGAATTCTTCTGAATTTTTGTTTTTGAAAATAAAGCTTTTCCCATTTTTTATTCCTCCTCATACTATTCATATGATGAAGGAAACAATATACGTTCCCAGAGGAATCGTTATGTTATCACTTCCCTTAATGGAAACAGCTTCTATAACAGCAGCTGCCACGCTAAGTGCCAGCAACTTCTGTACTGAATAATTCAGATCATAAATAACACTGTATCCATACATGGTCATAAATGAAACGAGCAACATTGCCAGAGAACCGGAAATACTTTTCTGACTTCCATGTACATTGTAGATTCCCTTGTGAAATTTTTTTCCAACTAGCGCCGCCATTCCATCGCCATATCCCAGCGGCATGAAATATATTCCCATCGGGATCATATTTCCATAAAGCCTGAAGGAAATATTTACCAGAATCAAAAGCGAAATAAAGTAATACACGGTTCCGAAACTTTTTTTCTGACCTGGCCGCTCAACGCCATCAAACCATGAATATTTGTAGGACAAAGCCATTACCGTTCCAATGATGATCGGAACGGTGGAACATGCAATTACATTGTCAAAGATATAATTTCCAATGAACCACCAGTTCGCAACCATCATATGTGCAAATTTCCGGCTGAATTCAAGTCCGAAGCATTTCATTTTGGATGAGAAAGCCAGAACTCCTACAATATAAGCGACACTTGCTACAACACCGATTACATTTCTCATTATCTTTTTCCTCCGTTTCTTTATTATTTGAGTCAATTATAACCGGTGTTATTTCCCATAGATATATTTAGTTCGACAGACTTCCCCTTTTACAACTTCAAAAAATCAAATTGTTTTAATTGTTCCCCATATTTTTCCATTTTTCCCCAATAATTTCTTCTATATTGTTTAAATATTCTTCTTTTTGTCTCTTCCAAATGCCACGATTTGTTCGTTTATAAGCTCGTTGCGCTTTATTCATAAATAATCTCCACTCTCCTTTTTGAATTTCGGCAATGCAGACTCCGTTAAATTTCCTCTCTTCTTCTTGAATTTTGGCAATGCAGGCTCTGTTAAAATAGTAGCAACTCTGTTGAAACGCAACAGGATATCTACACGCGTTGATATAGTCTTCTACTTTTCTTAATACACTTTCGGCAGCTCCTAGATCAACATCTGTGTGCGTATCCTTTAAATACTGCTCTATACATAATTCTGCCAAAACCAGACCATATTGTATCTCAATGATGTTATTATCTACATCACCTTCGGTCAAATAAATATCGATCTTGTTCTTTAATTTTTCAATATCAATCTCTTGACTCAACTTCCACTGGCAAATCCAACTATAAAACTCTGCTTCTGCTTTTTGGAGATTTGAAAGAATCACTTTCGGAATTTGCTGTAGAATTTTTTCTGCCATTCCGTAATCCTGCCCAATATAAATATTATATTTTACCTTCATTAATAAATAAGCCGGCGATAACGCTTCTTTTAATTTATATCTGTTCACATATGCAAGAGATACATGAAAATCATTTTCTGCCAAATTGTTTTCACCTCGCAGAATGCGTTGATTAATAATATAACCGTATGAAGTAAGCACATCGCGGTTAAAATTGTTATCTCTTGCTACCCTGAGACGGTTTTCGTAAATTTCTCTTACATATTTACCATCTTTACCTCTTAATGAAAAATAAGGTTCCAACTTCATTGTAAGCATCATATATTTTTCTATATTATGTTCACAGCAAAATTCAAGAATTGACTTTACTACCTGAAATTCTCCTTCTCGATCCAAAAAGCACATTTTCCCCTTATAAATTCCTGCCATTTCATTACTGTCCAGTGCTTCTTCCAGATAACGAATTGCCCTTTCCATGGTTTCTTTATAGAATTTCTCCTCATCTATCGCTACATCCGTACTGAGTTTATACAGAATAAGGTTCCTCATTAACGGAAAGAGCCTTACTCCCGGATAGGGCGCATCACTGTTTCTGGATTTTCCACCTTCCATAAGAAAAAGATTATGCAACATATTGTCCATAATATTGCCATCGGGATTCATATTATTCAGACTCCACATCATCTTTTTGCTCACGCTCGTTGCGATACATGCTATTCTTTCTAATACATTCCGCTCTGTTTCACCAATGCGATTCCACATATCTTCCATTAATTCATTCCATAAATATTGATAAGTTTCTTTCCCTTTTTCATTTTTCCACAAAGTTTCTTTCAGGATCTGTTCCATTCCTATTCCATCCACATGGTATAACTTCCATATAAGTTCTCCAATTTTTTTAACAGCTATTGGAATGCCGCCTGTAATATCGTGGAATTTGTTCAATGCAATTTCCATGGTTTCTTTAGTTTCGGGGTTTTCTTCGTTCAATATCTTATCCAGTTCTGGAACGTATTTTTCCAGCATTTGCCGTGTGCACTGTATATTATTAGTGAGATCATTAAATACAAGAGTCTCTGCCTCTGCCGGAGCATCAATTCCAACCATACTATGGCTTAATATTAAAACTTTAGCTTTAGCATTTTTCAGGAAATCATAATGTTCAAATTTTCTATACCCTATTCGTATAACTACATAATCCCCTTGCAAATCTTTCCTTAGTTGTTGTTCCATGGTATCTGAATATTCCATTTGTTCAATATCATAGATATACGGAATGATTATTGTTTCTTGTCCTTTCTGCTTATCTAATAAATATTTCTCAACAGAAACTGTAATCCCACTTTTTCTTGTTCCCTGAATTATCATACATTTACTTTCTTTTTTGAAAAAATCATCTAATTTTTTGCGTAACTTGTCCGGACATACGACTCTATCCCATTCTTCTTTCTCTTCTTCCGATAATTCATGAGAATATTCCACTACATATGGAAGTCCTGATGTATTTATATTGACTTCCCTTTTTAATAACTTTCTCGCGATTTCTTTATACTCTGTCACAAATTGAGACAGTTCTATTCGCGGCACGTGATATGTTATATGAAATTCAATGCAGGCATTTAACAGATTTTCTGCCTGTTTCCCTGACACGCCTTTCTGTTTATATTGATATATTGTATTAGCTTTTAGCTTTTTTTCAGTGCCAATCTCTTCCCCATTCATACTGTTGGCAATCGCTTCACATATTTTCATTTGCTTCCATCCCAAAAACTTACGGCACTTTTCTACATAATCATAAAATCTTTCCCCTAATTGAATTCTTAAATTTTCTTTTTCCCCTTTTCTCATAAGCTCTGCTCCCCACATTTGATATTTTGCACTCGCAGCTGATATTCGTAATGCCTGAATATATGTAATAATCTTACAGATATCTCAGCCAAATAGCGCTCCCCCACAGATAGCCAGTCTGTCGCTGCTTAATGCTTTTTCATCTGTCAACAATTCTCGATGTTTTTATTGTATCATATATAGGACAGTTCTTGTCGTTCTGTATATCGAAATAGTAATTCGTTCTTTCGACATAGTTATACAAAAAAAAGAAACCACTCCAGCCATTCAAAAACTGGAATGATTTCTTTTCTGTTTTGCGTATTATATCAAATATGTTTTTTCTTGTTGATGTAATTATTGAGTACCTCGAATTGCTTCGCATCTATGTTTGTTTTTTCGGTGCATGTGATTCTGATCTCTATTTCACATTCGAAATAGTTATTTACATTTCTTCTCAGGTATTCTTTTAATGCGGCAAGTTCTCTTATGAGGTAATCATTTTTTACGTTAAACCACTGGCACAGGAAATTGCAGTTCCTTTCTTTTTCATTATCTTCATTATTTTCTTCGCACTTCTCGCCACAGATCAGGATAATCTGATGTTGAGATATTCGCGTCCTGTCGATTTTTACTTTTTCGCAGGGCTTTTTGCAGGCAAATGCAGACATTTGAGACATGGCTACGGGAATTTCCAGGATTAGTTTTTCTGTTATTGTCTTTGGAATAAGTCCGCCTTCTTTGTTGTTAATCTCATATTCCGTATAGAGTTTATATCCCTGCGTCAGCAAATGTGAGATCCAGTGAAATGCCGATGTTTCTGACATCTGCTGCATATTATGATGCAAAATCGGCTTTGACACTCTGTAATTGCTCATGTCTAATAAGTCTGCAAGACGGATTAATATTTTATCGAACTTTATGCTCAGAAGCTGTTGTGAGGCAACGGATTTTCTTCCATAAATATCTCGCTCATCTGCACCATGCGCTTCTGAGACTTCTGCAACGACTTCACGAATCAGGACATCGAGATATGATATATCTGATCTTTTTCGTATTTCTGCTGCACTGTCTTTTTCATGTCTGCCACGGACAATTTCTTCAAAATATCCGTCGATTTTTTTGTAACTGTCCAGCATATATTTTTTGATGCACAAAATATCCGGTCCGTTTTTCGGTAAATTTTCCTGTCTGTATTCGTCCTGCAGGTCTTTTGCCAGTTCATCCGCTTTGTCTGTATCTATGAGAAAAAGATCTGACGAAGGTATCTTTACCATTGATATGTCATGCAGATAACAGGCGAGAAATAAAATGTAGTAGTCTATCGCGGAAATCTTGAAAAAATCAATTGTATGGATCAGTTTGACTATGTTTTGGATCAAAGTGATCGCATGTTCCTGGTTATGTAACGTATAAAAATATAGATGTTTCGAACCATTCTGCCAGACATCATAAACGTATTTGTGTGTAAGTATCAGATTGTCAATTTTTACCGGATCTTTTACAAAGGAATAAAAGATTTCCATGACCCGCATGATTGAGTAATCTACAACACCTTTATTGAGAGGATCTTTCAGCACAATTTCTCTTTTTCGAAACTCTTCTGTCTGGAACCAGGGATTTCTCAAGAAGGCCAGAATTCTGAGTTCTCCATAGGTTAATGCTTTCTTACTGTTTTTCGCAAGGACCGGATGATCTGAAATTTCAACGTTAAACAGGTACGAATAAATTGTATTCATTACCATTCTGAGTATTTTCTGCGTATTTGCACGGACCAGTTTCATCTTGTCATAAAGACCTTTTTCTTCTGAAAACAGTATTTTCACTATTTCTTCATCTTGTTGTTTCTGGAATCTGGCGCAGTAATACTCTGCAACTTCATAATGTTTATTTGCATACTTTTTCAGTTTGATCTGTGCTAATCTCTTGAGGCTTTTGTACGAATCGTCATAAAGAATATGCAGTTCTTCTTCAGTCATGTCTGCATTGTCTCCCAGTAATTCTCTGTAGGTACATTGCAGATATGAAAATTTTTCTCCGCCTTTTTCGAAGCACAGTTTATCAATCTCCTGTACATATCTTCGCAGTTTGCTGATTTCCTCTTCGTTTGCAAAAGTCTGATACATGCCTACTGCTGCATCCCATATATCATCGCTGTAAGATTTCACAAACCGTTCTAATATATCTTTTCTTTCCTTTGCTGATCGCTCCCTGCCATCTATAAACCTGTCCAGTATTCTGTCCCACACTCCGGCATAAATAATCTCTTCCAATTCCTCTTTATAGATCTGCTCATCCGAATCATCTTCCGGACGGTGCATTGCAGATAAACGTTGCTTTCTGTATTTAAAAAATCTATAGTATCTTATAAGCCTGTCTTTGAATTTTTTTGTATCGCGCACCTTTGGTTCTGGCAGGTTCTGTTTTTCTTTTTCCTGACTCTGTTTTTCCAGTTTATCCAGTTGTGCTTTTACCTGTTGGCACAATATCTCAAATTTTTTCTCAAGATTTCTGTTCTCTTCATCTGAGTACATCCTGAAGAAATCACTTCCAGCCTGAGACATCTGCCGACTTATGCATTTCAGATAAACTTCACTTTCATCAAGACGATCCAGACGAACATAGCTACTTTTGCCGCTCAGATGCAGCCCAACACCATAAAGGTTGCTTTCGTAAAATTCCTGTGTATTCTGAGGATAAATTTCTGTATTTTCCTTCTGATACTTTTTCAGAAACTCCTGTTCTTTTTTTGTAAT
The DNA here is from genome assembly GCF_000436615.1 of Blautia sp. CAG:237. NCBI lineage: Bacteria > Bacillati > Bacillota > Clostridia > Lachnospirales > Lachnospiraceae > Blautia > Blautia sp. CAG:237. Next base: position 16,692 of record NZ_FR886730.1, on the reverse strand, counting down.
CTGCTCATTAATGTTTTCCAGTTGTTTCTGAAATTGATCTTCCTGTATATCATTTGTAAAAATGACGGAATCATCTACATAAAAATAGCTCACTCCCGTAAATGTATCTCGGAAAATTTCGGAAACTATTATCATGTATATATTTCCAAGGAAATATGACTGTGGCAGACCCTGGGGAATGCCTCTTACAAATTTGCGTGATTTTACAGCAGTCTCAGGGGGCTCTGCGTCTTTTGTTTTTTCGGTGTTTACTGTATTTTGCTGTTCATCGTCTTTGCTTTTCGGTGTTTTATGCTTCGATATCTTTAAATACTGTTCTTGTAGTTGTTCAGTGAATGTTATCGTAGCAGGTTTCCCAAAATCAAGTTCACAAAACAATAATTTCCGCAGCACTGTTTTCATAAGGCGCATGTCCTGTTCTGACAGATGTGCCGGTAAGTATCCGATGATATAGTGGTATATGATAACCGGATTAATTGTTGGGAAAAAATTTTCGAGGTCTAATGTGACTTCGTATTTGTATTCCAGAGATGTGTGATATTTTTTCAGTGCATCGTTACTGTTCTGGTTATATTTCTGGTATTGTTGTTTCCATGGTTTAAACAGGCTCTCTGGCTTTACGGAAACTCTGTTTCCATAGAAATCTGAAGGAATCAGGCGGCTTAGATTTGACAGGGTCAGCTTTGAATTCTCCTTCTCCGGTATTTCATAAACAAACAGATGAAGCATTGATACAATTGCAATCTGGGTAATTAAATCTGTAGTGTGGAGTGGCCTGAATTCCAGTTTTCCATCGACTAATTTTTTCGGTTTGAAGTATACTTTTGCCTGGATAAATTCGTCTGGATCATCCAATAACTGTTTGATTCGTTTTTTTACATCTTCTGTCACTTTGCTGACAAGTCGTTCATCAAATTTGTCCTGTAACTGATGATATAGATGTCGGTCTTCCGATTTCAGTAAATTGTATTCAAAGATGTACGAATTTAAGGAATAGATTGCTAAATATATATTGATATCGGATAATAAATGTTCTCTGTATTTCGATTCCTGCCCTGTCTTTGACTTCATTTTCCGCTCTCCTTTGTATTATTCGGTATATGCTTGTCCAAAAAATCTTTAAAGTCTGATACCACTTTATCTGATAGCACTTTATTCGATTTCTCTTTATTCAATTCCACCTTATCCATTTCATATTGCTCATGGTAAATATATCTCTGCATATCGCAAAGAATGCTGCCTTCAATTGTTAATGTTTTTTCTGAAACAAAGTCAGGACCGCCCAATATAGATTTCTTAACTTTTCCGTTTTCATCTGTTTCAAACAGCCAGTATCTGTCAATTTTTAATGTAAGATTGTGATATGATTCTGCTGCCTCAAACAGTGCTTTCGCAATTTCATATTTAATTGAAAATGCTTTTATGAATATACGAAATTCTTCTATGAATCCCGGCAAATATGTTGCGTTATAAGCATAATCCCGGCTCGCATGACATAAATATGAAGAAAAACATTTTAGTCCGTCTTCAAAAATATCCATAGAATTTTTGTCTGTTTTTAGTTCATTATAGAATTCATTATACGATTCCCATGTTGATTCATCCATATTATTACTCATTTGTATTTTCTCCGTACCATAAGTCTGAATAGACTAATTTCAGATAGTTGTGAAGATCTTCTTTCCATTTTATATAATTCTGATACTCATCTTCCCAGTTTCCTTCATTCATTGACTGGAGGCACGCAGCCGCTTCCTCTTTATCACGCATCAATCGTTCATAGAGTTCGTCTTTAGAAGCTGTTATTTTATTTCTATAATCAGGGAAGTTTCCCGTCCGAAGCAGATATTTCCCCACGGGTGGTTTTTTATGCATATCTCTGATTTTCTTTTCTTTCAGGTTAAGAGGTTTTTCCTCTATCTCTAATGGGAGAAATGGCGGTAGCAGCACTTCCTGCTCAATATAATTGGAATACTCATTGCCTGATAAGAACTGCTGAAAATCAACTGATGGACTTTCTTTTGGAATCTCCACTTCTAAAAGGATTACATTATTTTTTTCGGCAAACTCAGTATCATAGGCTCCTTTTGTGCAGGCAACAAAAGATCCTGTAAAACTCTTCTGGTATGCATTTAATGAAGCCTGCCGGTCTACTCTTTTTACCTTAACTACTGATATATTTTTTTCTTTTTGCAGGCACATCATCGAAAACACTCCTGTATAAATAGCAAGTGTCTCGTCCAGCCTCTCGATAAATACAGGTTTTAATTTTTTCTTTTCTTTGAATATCCGCTCTTTTTCGTTTTCGTATCCATCAAAAAGCAATGCATTTAACGTGCGATATGCTTCACTGTCTCCCCACAAAGTATCTCTTGAAGATTCTCCAAAAACTACTTTTCCGTCTTTAGTTCTTTCTCGAATATCTCCACCATAGAATCTCAGCATGTCTACAGGTGCTCTGTGCTCCATATGTTTCCGCTCCTTTTATATTTGTTTTCGTTTGTGAAAACAGTAATTTTCGCTGTTTTTATTGTATCACATATTGGACATTTTCTATCGTTCTGTATATCGAACTATTCATTTGTTTTTTCGATATATTTATGGTCATAAATAGATTTTCCTACTTTAGAAAGAGTATTCTTTGCTTATATTACAATTTTTCCTCATTTAGTTTAAAAAGAAAGTCTCAAAATCCTGCACAGAGCAAACTTCTACTTTATCGTAAAAAGCCCTCTTTCCGAATCGGCTTTCGCAGTATAAGTGTTTTACTGATTGTTCCATTCTCTCGTAGAAGTTATCTTCATTATGTAGGTTTGCCAGATCGTCCATAATCTGACCCATGGTGTCTATGGGATTTTCTTTTACTTTGTCGGTGACAATGATATAGAAGATCTGTAAATCAGGGTGTGTCGTGTTTTTATATGCTTCTGGCAGCAGATGATATTCCAGTGTCCATCTGCTTTCTGCTGTTTTTTAGAAAAGATTTGATTTTAATTCTGATGTTCCCATTCTACTCCTCCAGATTCATGTATTTTTTCCTTATTGCACTCATTTTTGCGAAAGATGCGGCAAAGTCAGCGTAAACATCATCGAGGCTGTCTGTTCTTTCGATGTATTTTACTCTGTGATCTTCTTCCTGTTCTGTCTGGTAGAAGTGACATTTATCGCGAATGTCATATTTTCGCATTAAGGCATCAACTGCCAGCAGGAAATTTGGACTGTGTGTTGTAAGAAGAACTGTGATATTGCACTCTTTTACCAAAAGTACGATAACTTCTGCCAGGCGGTTGATCCATTCTGGATGAAGATGTGATTCTGGCTCGTCCAGGATCAGGAGTGTTTTATCTGAGAGGTCGTTTTCTGTGAGGATTTTCTTGATGATTGAAAAAATCTTAAAGCCTGTTGCCAGATTTCCGACTTTTATTTTCATTTCTGGTGTATAATAGGTGCCTCCGGAAACCATACCCGGTACAATCTCATTGATTTGTTTCATTACATTTTCCAGTTGTTTTTCCTGGTATAAAGTTTCACTGATTTTTTTATCCTCTTCGGGCTTTCTCATTAAGCGCCGCATATCTTCTCGATGATTAACAATCCTTGATTGTACATAACTGTCGGTTCTCTTTCTTGGGGCTATAAATTGATATACACGAGGATCTTCGATAACATAAGGATCATCGATAAAATACACGCTGTCAAAATATCCATCCTGAAATTCTGATTTTTCTATATCTATATTGTCGTCAGAAATATAAAGTTCAAATAAATTTTCCTCCTGATCTTTGAGTTTTATGATTGAATACTGTTTATTGTCAGATTGGCCGATTGACTGTACTTGGTTCATAAATTCTACCTGTAAAGTTCTTTCGGCTATTTTACATGCAAAATCTTTTCTCTTTTGATCGTGAAATGAGTTTACAAAATCGCGAGCTTTCTGACATTCTGCTAATGCTTTTGGTTTGATTTTTTCCCATTCAGCACAAAATGCTGCCTCATCTTCTTCGTAAAATTCTGAAGAAGCTTTTTTCATATCTCCAATCAGGTAATCCAGTAAAGTATCCTCTCTGATCGCTTCACAAAACTGATGAAGTACCATAATGTAATAATCAGGTTTTTCTCTTACAGGCATATGGTTCAAATTCAAAATAGAAATTATAAAACTATTTCTTTCTTCCCCACAATCACGCATTACATATTCATATTCATTTAACAGGCTCCGATACAGATTTAATATTCTCAAAATTCTATCAACAATTGCTACTGCCTGATCCATATCCTGCTTTTCTTCCAAATTTTCTACCGCATTGACAATAGAATACAACGCTCT
>NZ_FR886730.1:0-12324 GCF_000436615.1 Blautia sp. CAG:237 | reverse complement strand
CCGACTGTTGTCTTACCAGAATTATTGCTTCCTGCGATCACAGTCAAACCATCAATTTTAATATCCGCTTCTTTTATTATTCCAATTCCTCTGACTGAAAATTCCATTGATTTATTCCCTTCCTGAATTATCCTATTACCATAAAAAGGTTTCCGATACCATTCTCTATAATAAGTTTTATCTATAGAGACATGATACCATGAAACCTTTTTTCCGTAAAGAAGCACCGGTCTGTGGTTATTTTTTTATATGATGATGCAGACCATCCCGCCTTTGCTGTCATTGACGATCTTCTGCATGGTGTCCTGGAGTTTGGTCTGGCTTTCTTCGCCGATGGCGGAGATTTTGGTGCGGATGCCGTCCTGGACGAGCTGTTCGATGGATTTGCCGAAGATGTTGGTTTCCCAGATGCTTTCGCCGCGCTGGCTACTCTCGCCGATGTACTGGATGAGGTCGTTGGCCTGCTGCTCGGTGCCTACGATCGGGGCGATCTCGGTTTCGATGTTTGCCTTGATCATGTGGATGGACGGGCTCTTGGAGCGGATCTTTACGCCGAATTTGTTACCCTGGCGGATGACGGTCGGGTCTTCGATCTGGATCTCGGAGAGTTCCGGGACGACGACGCCGTAGCCGGTCGAGCGGACGGCTTCGAGGGCTGCCTGGACTTTGACGTACTGCTCTTTCATGGCTGCCAGTTCTTTCATGGTGTGGATCAGGTCATATTCGCTTTCCATAGTGATGCCGCTCATTTCGCTTAAGATCTTGTAATAAAATTCGTCTTTGACCTGGATACGGATGCGGACGATCCCGGTGGAAAGATCGACCTGATCGAGAAGTGTCTCCTGAATATAGGGTCCTGTGAGCTGAACGGAGTCCTTGGTGATGTCGCGGATGTGCGTCAGATTCTGCATGTATTCGCGGATCTGTGTGAGGATCTGGGCTTTCAGTTCGTGCTGTGGTGAAAGCATTTCGACCCATTTCGGAATGTAGAACTGGATCTCACTGACCGGGAATTCGTAGAGGACATTTTCCAGGATCTTTATGATGTCTTCTTTGCGGAGCTGTTCACAGTTGGCGGAGATCGTGGTCACGCCGTATTTGTCCCGCAGCTCCCGACAGAGTTTCTGGGTTTCTTCTTTATATGGTGTCTGGGAGTTGACAAGGATCAGAAATGGTTTGCCCTGTTTTTTTAATTCTTTGACCGTGAGTTCTTCGGCTTCGATGAAATTTTCTCTCGGAAGCTCACCGAAACTGCCGTCGGTGGTGACTACGAGGCCGATCGTTGCGTGTTCCTGGATAACTTTGCGGGTGCCAACCTGGGCGGCTTCGTGGAAGGGGATGGCTTTTTCGAACCATGGAGTTTTGACCATCCGCTCTCTTCCGTCTTCGATGTGGCCGGAGGCGTCTTTGACAAGAAAACCGACACAGTCGATCAGTTTGATCTGAACTTTCTGGTCTTCGCCGAGTGTCACGGGAATCGCTTCTTTTGGGATAAATTTAGGCTCTACGGTAGTAATGAGTTTCCCTGAACCGCTCAAGGGAAGTTGGTCGCGGACTTCGGCCTGCTGCCCCGGTTCCATGGCGGGAAGTGCCACAAGTTCCATAAATCTTCGGATGAACGTTGATTTTCCTGTCCGTACAGGTCCGACAACGCCTATGTATATATCACCACCGGTCCGCGCTTGAATATCCCGGTAAATCTGAAAATTTTCCATAAAAAATCCCCCTGCATATATTGTAACAGTCCCATGTATCGTTACAATATATGCAGGAGGAAACTATTTTATTTACGGTTTTTGAGGTATTCTGCTCTGCCTTCTTCGTAGAGGTTGTTGCCTTCGCTGTCGATGATCACGACGAGGGGCATTTCTTCTACATAAAGTCTGCGGAGTGCTTCGGACTGGAGATCTTCGTAGGCAACCAGTTCTGCACTCTTGATGCATTTGGCGAGAAGGGCTCCGGCTCCGCCGATCGCTCCGAAGTAAACGCCGCTGTATTTCTTCATGGCTTCTACGACTTCCGGAAGGCGGGCGCCCTTGCCGATCATTCCACGTGCGCCTACGGACATCATGGTCGGTGCGTAGGCATCCATTCTTCCGCTGGTGGTCGGACCTGCGGAACCGATGACCTGACCTGGCTTTGCAGGGGTCGGGCCTACATAGTAGATGGTTGCATCTTTCGGGTCAAAAGGAAGTTCCTCGCCGCGTGCAAGTGCTTCGCACATTCTCTTGTGTCCGGCGTCGCGAGAGGTGTAGATGGTTCCGGTCAGGTAGACGGTGTCGCCTGCGTGAAGAGTTCTTGCCAGTTCTTCTGTTAATGGCAGTGTGATGTGACGTTCCATATTAAAGCACCTCCGTTTTGTGGCGTGTTACGTGGCAGCTGATGTTGATCGCACATGGCATGCCGGCGATATGGGTTGGCATGGTCTCGATGTTCAGGCCGATGGCTGTGGTCCTTCCGCCGAATCCCTGCGGTCCGATTCCGAGCTGGTTGATCTTTTCCAGCATTTCTTTCTCCAGGTCAGCATAATATGGATCCGGATTCTGGGTGTCTACCGGACGCATGAGGGCTTTCTTTGCAAGAAGGGCTGCCTTGTCAAAAGTTCCTCCGATTCCGACACCGACTACCATCGGTGGGCACGGGTTCGGGCCTGCTGTCTCTACAGTCTCCAGAATGAAGTCTTTGATTCCTTCGATGCCTGCGGATGGCTTGAACATGCGAATCGCGCTCATGTTTTCACTTCCGAAGCCTTTTGGTCCGACGGTGATGCGGATGTGCTCGCCCGGAACGATCTCGGTGTAGAGCATTGCCGGTGTGTTGTCACCTGTGTTTCCTCTGCGGACAGGGTCTTTGACAACGGATTTGCGGAGGTAGCCATTTGTGTAGCCTCTGCGGACACCTTCATTGACTGCTTCTGTCAGATCTCCATCTGCGATATGTACGTCCTGGCCGATTTCCAGAAAAACACATGCCATACCGGTGTCCTGACAAATCGGAACCTGTTCATTCTCTGCGATCTGATAGTTCTCGATGATGTTGTCGAGGACACCGCAGGCAATCTGTCCGTCCTCACAGGAACGACAGGCCTGGATTGCTTCCTTGATATCAGACGGCAGAACCTGATTTGCCTCGATGCAGAGACGCTCGATGGTGTCTGTGATAGCTGATGCTTTGATTTCACGCATTTGCATTTACTCCTATCTTTCGTTTTTGTGCCGACAGCAACGTTGTGCTGTATCATCGCGAAATGTGAGTGATACAGGATGACAGATTCTCTGCTGTTTTTCTGGCACTTCTGATTTTATTTTAGACTATCTCGTTCGAATCTGCAAGTATCTGTAGAAAAACAAACGGTTCTTAATAGCAAAACAACCAGACTCCTGTCAAAGCATCTCTCTTTGTGGAGTCTGGTTATCTTTTATGTCAGATTTCCTATGGCAAAAAATCTAAGCATGGATTTTATTTATCTTTTTCTTCTAACTTCCCCCTCGGAAGTTATACGCGCGGAATTAATAGAATTCGTTATGGAGCAGTTCGTGCTCTTTACCCTTGAGAAGTCCCTGGTAAAGTTCGAGTACCATCGGGTTCTCGTCAGATTTCTTGATGATCGTGGTGTTGTCTGCATTGTACAGACCTCTTGCTCTGGCTGCCTTGGTCTTGTCACCGGATCTGGTCGGCTGACCGCCACCCATGATACAGCCACGACGGCATGCCATTACTTCGATCAGATGGTATTCTGCTTCGCCGTTCTTTACACGGTCCATAACGATCCTTGCATTGGCAAGTCCGCTGGCTACGCAGACTTTGATCTCCATGTCTTTGTATGGTACAGAGAATTCCTTGATTCCCTCTTCTCCACGGACACCACACTCAGAGATCTCACGCATTGCTTCCTTGGTATGATCTGGGGTCAGGCGACGGAGAACCGCCTCTGTAACACCACCGGTAACGCCAAAGATAACACCGCCGCCGGAACCGAATCCAAATGGCATATCACATGCTTCCGGATCCAGGGATGCGAAATCAAGACCGAAGTTATCGATCATGCGGAGAAGTTCCATTGTTGTGATAACGATATCTGTATCCTGCTCGCCCTCGGTAAAGCTGTTTGGACGGATCGCTTCTGCTTTCTTGGCTGTACATGGCATGATGGAAACCATAACGGTTTTCTTGCCTGCTGCGTGTTCCGGATCACGGAAGTATTCCTTAATGACTGCGGACATCATTCCCTGAGGGGATCTACAGGTGGAAAGGTTCGGAATATATTCTTTGTATTGTTCTGTGATGAATTTGACCCATGCAGGACAGCAGGAGGTCAGAAGAGGAAGTTTCTCTCCTTTCTCAATTCTGTCCAGGAATTCTGCGCTTTCTTCCATGATGGTAAGGTCGGCACTGAAACTGGTATCATAAACTTCATCAAATCCCATGCGGTGAAGGGCATTTACAATCTTGCCCATAACGCTGCGGCCTTTGGCCAGTCCGTAGTGATCGCCGACTGCGACACGTACTGCCGGTGCAATCTGCGCTACGACACGGGTGTCCGGATCTGCCAATGCATCCCAGACTTCATCCATATGTGTACGGATGGAAATCGCTCCTGTCGGACAGAATACACGGCACTGTCCGCAGTTTACGCACTGAGTCTCTGCAATCTTCTTGTTGAATGCAGGCATAACCATGGCTTCTGTTCCACGGAATGCAAATCCAAGTGCACCGATTCCCTGAAGTTCCTCGCAGGCACGTACACAGTCGCCGCAGAGGATACATTTGTTCGGGTCACGCACGATGGATGGAGAACTGAGATCCAGCGGATGAATCTCTCGCGTATTTTTGAAACGGATATCGCGAACGCCGAGACGATGTGCCAGTTCCTGAAGAACGCACTCACCGCTCTTAATACAGGTTGTACAATCTCTGCAGTGTGCTGCAAGAAGCAGTTCTACGATCAATTTACGATATTTCTTGATCTTGCCGGAGTTGGTATAGATCACCATGCCGTCTCTCGGCACTTCTGAACAGGATGCAAATGTTCTTCCTCTGTCATCTTCTACGGTACATAAACGACAGGCACCAAAGGTGGAAACCTCTGAATGATAGCACAGTGTCGGAATATTGATTCCCGCATTACGGATAACAGTCAGGACGTTTTTTTCATCGGTAAATTCTACTTTTCTACCGTCTATTGTCATTGTACCCATACTTTATCCCTCCCTATGCTTCAATATAGATGGCATCAAATGAACAGTTGTCTTTACATGCACCGCACTTGATACACAGATCATTGTTAATGGTATGAGGCTGTTTCTTGGCTCCGGTGATCGCTCCTGCCGGGCAGTTTCTTGCACACTTGCCGCAGCCGATACAAAATTCCGGATTGATGATAAATTTACGCAGTGCTGAGCAGACTTTTGCACGGCACTTCTTATCCCTGATATGCTCTTCATACTCTTCATGGAAGGTTTTGAGTGTACTGATGACCGGAAGCGGAGCACTCTTGCCAAGTCCGCACAGAGCCATGGCACGAACCATCTCTGCCAGTTCGGAAAGTTCTGCAAGATCGCTCTCCTCACCCTTGCCTGCTACGATCTTCTCGAGAATCTCAAGCATACGCTTGGTTCCCTCACGGCACGGAACGCATTTACCGCAGGATTCTCTCTGAGTAAAGCTCATGAAGAAACGGGCAACTTCTACCATACAGGTATTTTCATCCATAACTACCAGACCACCGGAACCGATGATCGCATCGTATTTCTTGACAGAATCGAAGTCAAGCGGAATATCCAGATGCTTCTCTACCAGACATCCTCCGGACGGTCCACCGATCTGAACACCCTTAAATCCGGCATCTCCTTTGAGTCCGCCGCCGATATCATAGATGATCGTACGGAGAGTCGTTCCCATTGGTACCTCGATCAGACCTGTGTTATTTACGTTACCGGTAAGAGCAAACGCCTTGGTTCCCGGGCTTCCCGGTGTACCGATGCTCTTGTACCATTCTGCGCCGTTTGTGACGATCATTGGTACGTTGGCGTATGTCTCAACGTTATTCAGTACGGTCGGTTTATTGAAAAGACCATGTTCTACAGTACGCGGCGGTTTTACACGCGGCATACCTCTGTTTCCTTCGATAGATGCGGTAAGGGCAGAACCTTCACCACATACGAACGCACCGGCGCCACGGTTGATATGGAAATGGATACAGAAATCTGTACCAAGAACGTTATCACCGATCAGACCAAGTTCTTCTGCCTGTGCGATCGCGATACGCAGACGCTCTACTGCCAACGGATACTCAGCACGTACATAGATGTATGCGTTCTGTGCACCTGTCAGATAGGAAGCGATCAACATACCTTCCAGCATCTTATGCGGGTCACCTTCCATGATGCTTCGATCCATGAACGCACCCGGGTCACCCTCATCACCATTACATACTACATAACGGTCTGTCTCTTTCTGACGTGCCACCTGTTTCCATTTCTTACCTGCCGGGAAACCGCCGCCGCCTCTTCCGCGAAGGTTGGCTTCTTCTATCATGTCAAGACCTTCTTCTTTGGTCATTTCGAAGAGGACTTTTTCAAGACCGGCATATCCGCCTACTGCGATGTATTCTTCGATATTCTCTGCGTCGATATGTCCACAGTTCTTAAGTACCAGACGCATCTGTCCGGCATAGAACGGGATGGATTCTTCGCTCTGGTATATCTGTCCGTCCTTATGGTAAAGCAGCCGCTCGATAGGCTGCCCCTGACAGACAGTTTTCTCATAGATTTCTTCGCAGTCTTCTGGTTTAACCTTAATGTAGAGGATTCCGAGAGGTTCGATTCTCATCAGAGGTCCCATTTCGCAGAAGCCATGGCATCCGCTCTTCTTGATCTCCGGATGTGGAACTTCACCTTCGAATTCTACAGAAACATTCTCGTTGATCTCTGCGAGATTGTGCATTTTTTCATAAATTTCTTTGGAGCCGCTGGCAATACATCCAGTTCCTGCGCAGATAAGAACACGTATTTTCTGTCTGTGCAGTTCCGCTTCTGCCTTTTGGCGTAATGCCTGAAGTTCTTCTCTGTTATGTAAAAACATCATTCGGCACCTCCTTTTTTAAGGTTCTGGATCACTTCTATCGCCAGATCCGGGGTCATCTTAGGATGCACTTCGTCATTAACCGTCATAACCGGTGCAAGACCGCATGCACCAAGACAGGATACTGTTTCTATCGTAAACATCATATCGTCTGTGGTGTGCTTCTTCGCATTCAGACCGAGCTCTTTCATAAGGGCTTCTTTGACCGGAACGGATTTCCTTACATGACAGGCAGTTCCGTCACAAACCTTGATCACATATTTGCCTTTCGGCTCAAAGGAAAAGTTCTCATAAAAAGTAGCGACGCTGTATGCCTTCGCCTCGGTCACTCCAATCTTGGATGCAACATAGGTCAGAAGCTCTCCCGGCAGGTAGCGGTACTCCGCCTGGATATCCTGCATGATCGGAATCAGTGATGCTGCTTTCGGTCCGTAATGCTCGATGATCTCATCTGTCTTCGTGTAATAAGACTGATCTAACATTCAATTCCCTCCTTGTTAAAAATTTGCTTTTGTCTGCGCCTATTATTTTGTATAATTTACACAGTCTTGTTGTATTTTATTATACATTAAGCAGTCAAATTATACAAGTGAAATATAGGGAAATTGAATTAATTTATTCAAGTTTTTTATGTTTTTCGTATTATTGTGTGTTTTTTAACAGATTTTATAATTTTTTATCAATCTATTTTGCTATAGTAAAGTGTTTCTCATTTTGTTTCTCTTGTGTGCTTCGAAAAGTACAGGAATTTTGCATTTTCAGATTGATTTTGGGAATTCTTTCCTATATTATAGGGAGCGGTAGATGAAAATTTTTCTTATTTAAGGAGATGAAATAGATATGCGAAATTATGATACCCCAGTCAGAGAGATCCGACACCAGGTTTATACTGAAGTGGCAAAGGCCGGATTTGAATCTTCTGACGAAAGCCTGATCCATGATATTGAATCCATCCCGTACAATATCGTCAGTGAAACTGCCCAGTACCGTGAGAGTATTTACAGAGAACGGGCCGTTGCAAGCGAAAGAGTCCGTCTCGCCATGGGTCTTTCTCTTCGCCCGGAAAGCAAGGCGGTCCATCTGACCGACGGTCTTGCTGCCAGCAATATCAATGAGAAATATTATGAGCCGCCTCTTATGCAGGTGATCCCGTCTGCATGTGCAGCCTGTCCTCCGAACAAATACATTGTCAGCAACATGTGCCGCGGATGTGTTGCCCATCCATGTATGCAGGTCTGTCCGAAGGGCGCGATCTCTATGAAGGACGGAAAGTCTTTTATCGATCAGGAAAAATGTATTAAATGCGGAAAATGTAAAGCAGCCTGTCCTTATGATGCAATCTCCCACAACGTGCGCCCGTGCGAGCAGGCATGTGGTGTCAAGGCGATCGGAAGTGATGAGCAGGGGCGTGCGAACATCCTGGATGACAAGTGTGTTTCCTGTGGTATGTGTATGGTAAGCTGTCCGTTCGGTGCGATCTCTGATAAATCTCAGATCTTCCAGCTTGCGCATGCGCTTCGTAACGGCGATAAGATCGTTGCGATCGTTGCACCGGCTTATATCGGCCAGTTTGGTGATGATGTGACCCCTGGCAAATTCAAGACAGCTCTGCAGGTTCTTGGTTTTTCTGATGTTCATGAGGTTGCGTTTGGTGCGGATGTCGGTGCGATCTCTGAGGCACATCATTATGCACATGAGGTTGCAACAGGAAATCTTCCGTTCCTTCTGACTTCCTGCTGTCCGTCCTGGTCCATGATGGCAAAGAAATTCTTCCCGACCATGATCGACAATATCTCACAGGAGCTGACTCCTATGGTTGCCACTGCACGTAAGGTAAAGCAGGATGATCCGGATGCGAAGGTTGTCTTCATTGGACCTTGTGCTTCCAAGAAACTGGAAGCGATGCGCCGTACTGTGCGAAGTGATGTGGATTTTGTTTTGACTTTTGAGGAACTGGATGCGATGTTTGATGCGCGTGAGATCGAGCCGGCTTCCTTTGAAGACGAAGGTTCCCTGCATGATGCTACTGCCGCCGGACGTGGATATGCGGTCGCAGGTGGTGTTGCAGGTGCGATCGAGGCCTGTCTGAAGGAATATTATCCGGAAGTTCCGGTGCATATTGAGCATGCAGAGAGCCTGGCAGAGTGTAAGAAGATGCTGGCTTTGGCGAAAGCCGGGAAACTTAAGGGCTGTATGATCGAGGGTATGGCTTGTCCTGGTGGATGTATGGGCGGTGCTGGTACGAATGTGCCGATTGCGAAGTCTTCTAAGGCGCTTAAGAAGTTTGTGGCAGGTTCTTCTAAGAAACTGCCGGCGAAAGAATTGAAGGAAATTAAGCTTTCTTGAGATTTTTTTGGAAAAAGCAAGTGTAAAAAACTTTTTTTTGCCTGGGGAATGTATTCCCCGGGCTCTTTTTTCGCTTTTGGGAAGCAAGGTAAACTGCAAAGGGACGTCGCCCGTCCCTCTGCACACCCTGGGCTGGGTGTTTGACGGGAATTTTGTTTTTTGGTCGAGGATTGTGAAAAATTTTCCTGGTGGTCCAGGCCGGGAGATTTTCGTTTGAATAGGTTGGGGATTTGGAGGGACTCCCTGAGTCAAGGTGGATTTTTGGGGGAGATTTCCCCCACGCGATATCCAGGCTCCATACCACGCTACCAAAATGCTTCCCCACACCAAAACCAATGCCGATGTTTTTCCCAAAAGCCCAGGGGTGTGCAGAGGGGACGGGCCACGTCCACTTTGCGGTTTTGGTTTTTGCCCAAAAAGAAAAGAGGATATAAGGAGATGTCAAACATCTCACTTACTCCTCCTTGAGATCGCTCAGTAGCTTGAGCAATTTCTCCCCGTAGTTTGCTCCGGCGGCCCAGCCGCCTCCATTGGGATTTTCCTGCTGTCCAAGCCATTCGACGTATGGGGCACTGCCTCTTTGGACCATGTTGAAGCGGGTGTCTACGCAGTCCTGGTTGAGAGATTCGTCGCAGGCGTAGGCTTTTAAATGCTGTACCTGTGCGCGGATTCCGGTTCTTACGTCGGGGTAGGATACGCCCTGGACGCCGCCGCCTGTGGTTCCGAGTCCTGCGAAGTTGTACTGGGAGATTCCGGAATCTCCTCCGTACTGGAGCCAGCCGGTCTCGAGCATTGCCTGTTCGAAGACTACTTCTCCCCGGACACCTTCAGCATTTGCTTCTTCCAGAATGATCGTGCAGAAATCATCGATCGTCTCTGCACCACCTTCTTTCAGAGATGCGGACGGATATTCGGATCCATGTGCATTGTACTGGGAAGTCATCTGTGCCAGGGAAACGGTTGTCGTCCCCATAATCGTGTAATAACCATAAGTATTGTCGGTGGAATCATCCACGAAATTCGGATCTGAGGTAAAATCCGGCGCGTTAAGGCTGGCCGGCTTGTGGATCTGGCCTTCGCCGGAAAGATCGGATACTTCATCTTCTGCATTTGTATCTGAACTTCCAAATACGCTCGTCTCTCCATTATCCCCAGACGCCAGACAAGGTGCCCCTGTTATAAGGGCACCTGCCAGTATCATCTGTGAACAAAAGAGCATTGCTTTTTTGTTTCGAATCATCCATTTACCTTTCTCATTGCAGCTTCTACTACATGTCCTACAAGAACGGATGTAGTAACGCTTCCAACTCCACCAGGAACCGGTGTGATTGCATCAACGATCGGCTCAACTGCAGCGTAGTCAACGTCTCCACAGAGTTTACCTTCTGCATTTACGTTGATACCTACATCGATGATGGTCTGTCCTTCTCTGACATAATCAGCACCAACAACGCCTGCACGTCCGGCTGCTACGATCACGATGTCTGCTTCTTTTGCAACAGACGGCATGTCAACGGTTCTTGTGTGGCAGATCGTTACGGTTGCATTTTTCTTAACCAGCATCATGGCTGCCGGTTTTCCAACTACAAGGCTTCTTCCGATAACAACGGCTTTTTTGCCTGTGCAATCGATTCCGTAATGATCCAGGATCTCCATGCATGCCTGTGGTGTACATGGCGGGAAACCGATTTTTTTGCCGGTGAATACGCCGGACATGGAAAGATCTGTCATACAATCAACGTCTTTTTCTGCAGCAAGTGCATTTTCGATCACTGCCTGATCCAGATGTTTCGGAAGCGGACGGAACAGAAGAACGCCGTGGATGTGGTCGTCTTTGTTTACTTTGTCGATGGTTGCAAGGAGTTCTTCCTGAGTCACATCTCCCGGAAGAAGGATCTTCTCACATGCCACGCCAAGAGTCTCGCAGCGTTTTGTTGCTCCTCTTTCATAAGAAATATCGCTTGGGTTTTCGCCAACACGAATGATGCAGAGTGTCGGGTTTACGCCTTTGCCCTGTAATTCTGCTACATTTGCTTTGATCTTTTCATTCAGTGCTGCTGTTACTTCTTTACCTAATAACTGCTTTGCCATTTTTGTATTTCCTCCGCTATTTTGTTGCTGATTATTTTAATCTGCCAAGAACGCTTTCGAATGTCTCATCTGCCATCTTGGTGTATTTCTCAAGCATTGCGTCTGCTTTTTTGTTGAGTTCTTCTGCGTATTCTCTGTCTGCCATGGATTTTGTATTGATGTAGACATTCAGGCTGGCACCCTGTAATGCTGCTTTGCAGAAAGCTGCTCCAACACCGGCATCACTGATCGCCAATTTGGAACCCTTTGCGCCGAATTCAACGATCAGCTCGATCGCTTCACAGCATTTCTCCATGATCTCCATCGGTACGGAGCAGGCATCTTTCAGCACGATCTCCATAACACGGGCTTTTTCTGCTTTTTCTTCTTCGGTTTCTTTTGGCATACCATATGCTTTGGAGAGCGGCTCAAAAACTTCTGCGTCTCTTTCGATCAGACGAAGGAAGTCTTTCTGGAGCTGGTCGCATTTTGCTTTGAGCTCCCACATTTCGTCTTCTACGTCTGCATATTTTTTCTTACCTACGGTAAGACTGCCTACCATATTGCCAAGTGCAGTTCCAACTGCACCAACCAGCGCTGATGCACCGCCGCCGCCCGGTACCGGGGCTTTAGAAGCGAGAACTTCGACGAATTCTGTGCATGTACTTGTAGAAAATCCCATTTTTTCTCCTCCTGAAAAAAGTGACCCGATAAAAGAGGGGTCTTTTATGATTTTTCTTTCTTCTTTTTTATAATAATTTTTTTCATATTTGGAAATATGGAAACCTGCGAGGGGAGGGCACTCGAAGTTGCGAAGGCCGTTCT
>NZ_FR886729.1:41906-43376 GCF_000436615.1 Blautia sp. CAG:237 | reverse complement strand
TGAAGGTTCTTACCGGTATTTATCAGAAGGATTCCGGTTCTATCACATACAAGGGTCAGGAAGTTGCTTTCCATAATACCCGTGAAGCACAGGATGCCGGTATCGTAATCGTACATCAGGAATTAAACATGGTCGGAGACCTTACTGTTGCACAGAATATCTTCATCGGACGTGAGCCGAAGAAGGGAATCCGTGTAGACGACAAGAAGATGATCGAAGACTCCAAGAAATTATTCCAGGATCTGAACATCGAGATCGATCCAAGAGAAAAGATGAGCAACTTAACTGTTGGTAAACAGCAGATGTGTGAGATCGCCAAAGCAATCTCTCACAAAGCAGAGGTTATCATCTTTGATGAGCCGTCAGCAGCTCTTACCGAGAAAGAAATTGCTGACCTGTTCGTAATCATCCGTGATCTTCGCGAGAAGAATTACGGTATCGTATATATCTCACACCGTATGGATGAGATCAAGATGATCACAGACCGTGTAACGGTCATGCGAGATGGCGGCTATGTAGGAACTCTGATCACAAAAGACAGTACAAAAGAAGACATCATCAACATGATGGTTGGTCGTGTTATTTACGAAGATCCTAAGGAACACAGTATGGTTGCTCCGGATGCACCGGTTGTTCTTAAGGTAGAGCATCTGAATGCAGGAAAGATGGTTCAGGATGTAAGCTTCGAACTGAGAAAAGGTGAGATTCTTGGATTCTCCGGACTGATGGGTGCAGGACGTACTGAGACAGCGAGAGCACTGTTTGGAGCAGATCCGAAGCAGAGCGGTAAGATTTCCATTATGGACAAGCAGACCGGAAAGCTTCGTGAAGTAACAATCAATACACCGCAGGATGCTGTTAAATATGGTATCGGTTATCTGTCAGAGGACAGAAGAAGATATGGTGTTGTTGTACAGAAATCTGTAAACGAAAACACAACACTGGCTACAATGGAAGAATTCACAAACGGAATCTTCATCAACAAAGCAAAAGAGAAAAAAGTCAGTGAGAAATACATCAAAGAACTTGCTACCAAGACACCGAGTGGTGATCAGCTGGTTGTAAACCTTTCCGGTGGTAACCAGCAGAAAGTCGTAATCGCCAAATGGCTGACCAGAGACAGTGACATCCTGATCTTCGATGAGCCGACCAGAGGTATCGACGTTGGTGCCAAGAACGAAATCTACAAGTTAATGAGCAAACTGGCAGCAGAAGGCAAATCCATCATTATGATTTCTTCTGAAATGACAGAGATTCTCCGAATGAGTGACCGTATCATCATCATGTGCGAAGGTAAAGTGACAGGAGATATTGATATTTCTGAAGCAACACAGGAACACATCATGGATAAGGCTACAAGGAATATCGATTAAGGAGGAAAGTCATGACTAAGAAGAAAAAAAGTATTTTAAGTGATCAGAGATTTATTGTTTTGCTGGTTATTATCGCACTCAGTGCGGTATTCTCCAT
>NZ_FR886729.1:31464-41859 GCF_000436615.1 Blautia sp. CAG:237 | reverse complement strand
TAAGGAGTTCAGACAGTATACAACTCTTTTGAGTATGCTCGATTTCTCCTACTATGATCTTCTGATGGCAATCGGTGTTACCTTCCCACTTATCACTGGAGGTGTAGACCTGTCAATCGGAACTGGTATGGTTTGTTACGCATTGATCGCTGGAACAATGGTAAGAAGCCACGGATGGCCGGTTGTAGCAGCTATGCTGCTCTGTCTGGTACTTGGTATCCTCGTTGGAGCACTGAATGGTGTTCTGATCGGAATCATGAACCTGCCGCCATTCCTTGCAACTCTTTGTACCTGTATGATCACCCGTGGTGCAGGTTCTCTCTGCAGCGCAACACCGTGGCCGGCACTTACCCAGGACGGTGGATGGTTCCATACAATCTTCAAGATTACTGTTGGTACAGGAAGAAGTGCTTCTCGTTATCCAATTGGTTTCCTGTGGATGGTACTTCTGGTTATCCTGATGGAATTCGTTCTGAACCATACAAAATTCGGACGTTATACTATCGCGATCGGATCTAACAAAGAAGCAGCAGCTCTTTCAGGAATCAACGTTAAATTTTACCATGTAATGGTATATGTAGTATGTGGTCTGTTTGTAGGTCTTGCAGCTATCGCTTATGCAGCAGTTACACCTACTGTACAGCCTGGTACCGGTGCCGGACTTGAGATGGATGCGATCGGCGGTGTATTCGTCGGTGGTGTTGCAGCAACCGGTGGTTACGGTTCCGTAATTGGTACATTTGTTGGTATCTTCGTTATCATGCTTCTGAAGACCGGTCTTCCATATGTCGGACTTCAGGCAAACTGGCAGCAGATCATCACAGGTCTTGTTCTTATCGTAGCAGTCCTGATCGATATCATCAAAGAAAAGAAAAAAGCAGCTATGTAAAGAAAAACTGCTTTGCAGTTTTTCTTTATCCAAACTAAGTATGTGGGGCGTCAGACTAATTCCTACTGACGTATCATAATAAAAAAACTATATAATATAATTTATAAGGAGGAAGTAAGTTATGAATTTCAAGAAAGTGGTAGCATTAAGCATCTGTGCAGCAATGGTAGCAGGAATGTCTATGTCAACAGTTATGGCAGCTGATCTCCCGGATCAGTTCAAAGATCTGAAAGCAAACGAAGCATATGAATTCCCGATGATGGTTAAATCTTTCCAGTCTACCTACTGGGATGCAGCTCAGGAAGGTATGAAGAAAGCTGCTGAAGAACTTGGTGTTACTTACACACCACAGGGACCGAACAGTGAGTCCGATATCGCTGACCAGGTTAACATGATCAACACAGCAATCGCTTCCAACCCGAAAGGAATCGGTATTGCAGCATGCGATACATCTTCTGTTCTGGATGCACTGCAGACATGTGCTGATAAAGGAATCCCGGTTGTAACATTTGATACAGGTATCGCAGATGCTCCGGAAGGATCTGTAGTATGTGAAGTCTGCACAGACAACGCACAGGCTGGTGCAGAAGCAGCAACTCATATGTACGATGCGATCAAAGACGTAGTAGCTAATGCAGACGGACAGGTTGTTATCGGTGAAGTTAACCAGGATGCTACAGCTCAGAACATTCAGCAGCGTGGCGGCGGATTCATCGACAAAATGATCGAACTTCTTCAGGCTGACGGCAAAACAGTAGCAGTTGCAGGAAACGAATTCTATGTAAACGCAGCAAAAGGCGCTGATGCAACAGAAGCAGATGCAGACGTTGTTATCCAGGTTGCAGTTCCGGCACAGACAACTGTAGAGCTTTGCTCCAATGAAGCACAGGCTATCCTTTCCAAAGAAAACTGCATCGCTATCTTCGGTTCCAACCAGACAGCAGCAGAAGGTGTTCTTGCAGCTAACGCAAACCTGAACGTTCTTGGTTCTGACGCAGCAAACGGCGATGTTATCGGTGTTGGTTTCGACGCTGGTTCTATCATCAAAGCAGCAGTTCAGGACGGAACATTCCTCGGAGCAGTTACACAGTCTCCTCTGATGATGGGATACTATGCAATCTACGCTCTGACAGCAGCAGCAAACGGAGAAGAACTTGAAGACGTTCCTACAGATGGATACTGGTATGATTCCACAAACATGGACGACGAAGAGATCGCTCCGAACCTGTACGACTAATCTGAATACAGCTTTTGAAGCAGTGTTCTGAAGACATAAAAAGAACCCCCGGATTTTCCGGGGTTTCTTTTTTATGTCTTTTTTCTGTAAATTTGTCGGATTTTCTGGGAAAAGTACCATGATGAAAGATTTAGTATAATTCCCTGTATTCCGAAGGTGTCATATGCTCCAGCTTCTCGAAGTTTCGCGTATAGGTAAGTGGGCTTTTGAAGCCGACAGAAGCTGCGATTGCAGAGATTGAGAGCTTGGAATAACTCAGAAGTTCCTTGGACTTATTAATACGGAATTCCGTGACATACTGGTGGATTGAGATTCCCATATGTTCCTTAAACAGCTTGCAGAAGTAATATTTTGAGAAGCTGACGCTGTTGCAGACTGAATCGATACTCATATCACTCTGATAATGCGTCTGGATATACTTAAGTGCTGTGTTTACGGCACTGTCCTGAACAGGAGTCTGCTTTTTGGCGTTCAGAATATTCTGGGAGAGAATGTACAGTTCCAGGTAGATCTGATGCACTACAGAACTGGCATGCATCTGTGCCGACATAGGGTCTGATTTATAGTCAATATCAAGAATCTCAAGAAAGAGATCCAGCATGTGATGAAGTTTGTTAAAATGAAACGTACAGTCATGCCGTCTGATATAATTGTAAAACTGCTGTGCGTGGGATCCACCGATGATAAAATACAGGTATTCACGTCGTGTCTTTCCATAAGAAATAGGAAGAGAGAATGTCAACGGTGTATTGCAGGCAGATACAATGATATCATGGGAATGAACAGGATGTTTCTCATCGTTTTTTTTGAACTTCATGGTACACAGGGAGTAGACGAATAAGTAGTCTGAATAATTGTTGCAGGCACCACGGATAAATTTACGGTCATTGCAGTATCCGACTTCCTTTATATAGAAGGGAAGGGCTGTGATCTGGACATCTGTTTTGGGTATGACCGAAAAATAGTCGGTGGGCATAAGATGTTTTGGCAGTCGCATAAAAACCTCCGCAAGAAATGATAGTCAGTTACTGCGCACAAGGGAACCGTAACTGGTAATGCTTTTTATTATACCAATAATATAGAAGAAAAAAAAGTGTACAAAGAACCAAAATAAAGGAGAAAATTTATGTAAAAACTGTCATTGGCAATATAGATAAACAAAAACTGACAGGTAGATGAAACTGATGTGAAGATTGTTAAAAGATAAGATGCTTTTTTGTTGTAAAATATAAAAAAGTGCCAAAAACGCAATTTTTGATACCCGTAAAGCAATTTTATATATTGAAAAACTCTATGATTTGTATAAAATCAGATACATAAAGAACGCAACGCAGTTCAATCACAACGAAGGAAAGGGAGGAGTAAGACACAAAATGAGTGAGTATATCTTGGAACTGAAAGATGTAGTAAAAACATTTGGTGGAGTTAAAGCTCTGAATGGAGTTCACTTTCAGTTAAAAAGAGGCGAGATTCATGCTCTGATGGGAGAAAACGGAGCTGGTAAATCAACTTTTATTAAGGTCATTACCGGTGTACATCAGCCGGACAGCGGAATCATGCTGCTGGATGGTGAGCAGGTAACATTAAGAAACACTACAGACTCAGCGAAACTTGGAATTGCTGCTATTTATCAGCATGTAACGGCGTTCCCTGATCTGACTGTTACAGAGAATATTTTTATGGGACGGGAAATTAAGAATAAATTTGGCTTCTATGACTGGAAGACAATGAGACAGCGTGCGAAAGAACTGATTCAGCCTTTAAGTGCAGAGATCGATGTAAACAAACCGATGGGCAACTTATCTGTTGCAGAGCAGCAGCTGGTTGAGATCGCAAAAGCACTTTCCTGTGATGCAAGAATCCTGATCATGGATGAGCCGACAGCTTCGCTTACAAGAAATGAATGTCTTCAGTTATATCGCATTGCGAAAGATCTGAGAGACAAGGGAGTTTCCATTATCTTCATTACTCACAGATTTGAAGATATGTATGAGCTGGCTACCCGTGTTACCGTATTCCGTGATTCTACATATGTTGGTTCCTGGGATGTTGACAAGATCACAAATGCAGATCTTGTAAAGGCAATGGTTGGTCGTGAACTGAATTCCATGTATCCTGAGAAAACAGCCAAGATCGGTGATGTGGTACTTGAGGTTGATAATATCAGCAAAGAAGGATATTTCAAGAATATTTCCTTCAATGTACGTAAAGGTGAGATCCTTGCACTGACAGGTCTGGTAGGAGCAGGACGTACTGAGGTATGTCAGACAATTTATGGTATCATGCATCCGGACAGCGGTGAGATCCGTCTGGAAGGAAAGAAAGTAGATATCAAGAGTCCGATCGATGCTCTTAATCTTGGAATCGGACTTCTTCCGGAGAACAGACAGACCCAGGGTCTTGTAAATGAACTTCCTATTTATCAGAACGTATCTTCCGCTTCCATGAAGCAGTTTGTAAAGGGCGGACAGATGGATGTAGATAAAGAAATGGAAAATGCGATTGCCCTGTGCAAGAAGATCCAATTGAAAGCAAACGATATTACAGCACCGCCGTCATCTCTGTCAGGTGGTAATCAGCAGAAAGTCGTTGTTGCCAAGATGCTGAGTTCCGATCAGAAGGTTCTGATCATGGACGAGCCTACAAAGGGTATCGACGTTGGTGCAAAATATTCTATTTATGAGATTATGAACAGTCTGGCATGCAAAGGATACGGAATCATTATGGTTTCTTCTGAAATGCCGGAGGTTCTTGGTGTTGCAGACAGAGTCGTTGTAATGAAGAGCGGTCGTGTGACAGGTGAGTTTGGCGATATGGAAACTGTAACCCAGGAAATGCTGCTTGAAGCATCTCTGAAAGAAAGAGAGGGGCATAAATAATGAAAAATTTATTAAAATCCAGAAATACCGGATTGATCGCAGTTCTGATCATTTTGCTGGTGATCGCCCGTTTCCTTACACCGGGTATGTTTACTTCCACATCTCTGGTAAGTATGCTTCAGAACAATACAATCTATGCACTCCTTGCGATTGCTGAGATGATGGTTATTCTTACAGGCGGTATTGATATTTCCATCGCTTCCCAGCTTGCATTTGTTGGTATTTCCTGTACCACTCTTGCATGCAGCCATCCGGGAATCCCTGGAATCGTATGGGTATTATTTGCAATTGTTCTCGGCGCACTCTGTGGTGCACTGAATGGTTTTCTGGTTGGATACCTTCACATGGTTCCGATGATCTGTACCCTGGGTACGATGTACATCTTCCGTGGTCTTGCGTTTGTAGTTTCCGGCGGACAGTGGTGGTTCGCTGCACAGTACGAAGAACTGAACGGATATCGTACGTTTGCAATCGGACAGTTCTTAGGACTGCCGATCATCCTCTGGATCACGATCATTCTGCTGGTTGTAGCAGGACTGTTCCTTGGATATACTTCCGCAGGAAGAAGAATCTATGCAATCGGTACATCTCGTGAATCTGCAGCAGTTGCAGGTATCAAAGAACCAAAGGTAACATTTTATTCTTTCGTGATCTGTGGTGCAGTGACAGGTCTGGCAGGTATGCTTTATACTGCAAACTATGCAATTGGTTATTATGGAATGGCAGACGGTTTTGAAATGACTGCGATCGCAATCTGCGTTCTCGGTGGAGTATCTATCACCGGTGGTAAAGGACGTATGGATGGTGTGGCAATCGGTGCACTTATCATGTCTGTGATCACATATTTCATTAGTATGATTCCTGGTATGAGTGTATGGCAGAAATCACTCCAGGGCGGAATTATCATTGTTGCCGTTGCAATTAACTACTTTACCGAGCAGTCCGCTAAGAGACAGGCTCTCAAAGAAAGGAGTGCGTTGATCTAATGCCAGGAAGTAATTACGACAGAGACCTCAGTGTCAAGGAAGGATTTGTATTAAAGAAATTCCTTGTCAAATGGGAAATGATTCTTGTATATATCATGGTTTTAATTAATGTACTGTTGGCGGTTATAAAACCGGATCTTTATTTTACCCACGGTACAGTTCAGTCAATGATCAATGCAGGTCTGGATGTTTCTCCGCTTGTACTTGGTATGGTATTCATCCTTCTGCTGGGTGACATTGACGTATCAGTAGCAGCACAGATGATCCTGGGTGGAATGGTAACAGGACTTCTGATGGATAAAGGACTTCCGTCACTCATCTGTGTTATCGTCGGAATCATTGTTTGTATGCTATGTGGAGCATTCAATGGATTCTGTGTTGCTTTCCTTGAAATGCCGGCGGTTATCACTACAATTTCTACATCCATGTTATTCAGAGGTATTGTGGAAATCGTTCTGGGTGAGAATTCTCTGAAGAATTTCCCGAAGTGGTACAACAAGATCGGATGGATGAACATTGGTGGAATCATTCCGCTGAGTATGGTGCTTTTCCTTATCATGGGTGCTATCTTCATCTTTGTTCTTCACAAGTCACCATTTGGACGTAAAGTTTACATTGTTGGTAACAACCCGACATGTGCAAATTATTCAGGTATCAGTGTTAAGAAAGTCAAAATGCAGGTATTTATCCTCATGGGATTCATGGCAGGTATCGGTTCTATCTTCTTTATCGGACGTATGGGTGGAGGTCTTTCCTCTTCCATGGGTACAGGATATGAAATGACTGCGATCGCCTGTGCGGTATTAGGTGGTGTTTCTACCAATGGTGGTAAAGGTAAAATGTGGGGACCTATCATTGCAACCTTTATCATGGCTTTCCTTACATATGCACTGGGACTTATGGGTATCGACCCGAACACAAAGAAAATCGTTATCGGTGTTATCCTTATCGTAACGATCCTGATCTCCACGATCAACAAACAGATGATCAAAGATATCAAACTGAGACTGTTCTATCATAACAATAAGAACATTGAAGCAATCAATGACAGAACAGCAGCTGCTGTTAAAGATATGAAGAAACAGATCAAAGAACTTGAAAAAGGCAATGCATCTGACAAGGCAGCTCAGATCGAGAAACTCAATAAGAAGATCGAAGCAGCTCAGAAAGAATGTAAAGAGAAATCTGCTCAGTGGTGGGCAGAACAGCAGGAAAACGCAAAGAAAGCAAAAGAGCGTTTCAAATAATCTTACCTGTCTGAACTACGAAATATAAACACAAAGATGTTTATATATATAAAAAAAGGAGGAAGTGTTTCATGAAGAAAAATCTCAAAAAGGCAATGGCTATGGGCCTTGCAACAACAATGGCGTTGGCAGCTCCGGCAGCAGTTTCAGCAGCTGGTAACACATCAGATGTATCTGGTTCCCACGTATTTATGTTCAAATCCGTAGGTAACGCATTTGGTGTTATCATGTATGAAGGTTTCTCATCTTATATGGAGCAGGTTGGGGAAAACTGCACAGAGAAATCACCGGCTGAGACAACTGTAGCAGCTCAGGTACAGCTCATTGACGAAGCAATTACTCAGGGATGCAAATCCATCTCCATTTCTACAAATGGTGATACAGGATTTGATGAAGTATTTGCAAAAGCTCAGGAAAAGGGTGTTCCGATCGTATCCGTTGACTCTTCTGCATCTGCTGATTATCGTGTAACTCACAACAATCAGGCATCCACAGAAGATATCGGAGCTATGCAGGTTCGCGCAGCAGTTCTTCAGGTTCTTGGCGTAGCTTATGATCCGGAAGACGTAACAATGGAAAAAACTGTAGAGGCAGCTCTCGCTGATTACGACGGAGACGAGATCAGACTTGGTGTTCTTTCCGCTGGTATCGATACACCTGTACAGAATGGCTGGATCGCAGTTATGGAGAAGGAACTTCAGAAAGACATCTACAAAGGCAAAGTGAGCCCGGAACTCAACAAGAAATATGGTGATGACGAAGCAACAAAATCTACTACACAGGCTCAGGCATTCCTGGCTGAAAACAATGTAGATGCAATCATCTCCCCAACAACAGTTGGTATCGCAGCAGCAGGTGAAGTTCTTACACAGGCTAAATCTGATATCAAACTGACAGGTCTTGGACTTCCTTCAGAAATGAAGAACTATATGCCGGCTACAGCAGATGATGATGAGTTCTCATTTGTTTGCCCATACATGATGCTGTGGGATGTATCTCATCTTGGAGCTTCTACAGCAGCTATCCAGATGGCAGTTCAGAACGATGGATTCGACGGATCCGCAGGATCAACTGTTGATATGGAAGCTTGGGGCGAATATGAAGCTGAGACATTCACCGCTGAAGATAATGGCGATGGTGGCACAGGCGTTCTCACAGGTCAGCCTTATGTATTCTACAAAGACAACATGGCAGAGTGGGTTGACAAACTTTAATCTGTATTGCAGTTCTGTTTAAATAAATTAGAAATGCGATAACAAAGGCGTTCGCCCGCGGGCGGACGCCTTTTCTTTCATACATATCAGGGACGACAGTGGCATATTTTCTGATAATGTATTATAATTGGGGAAGAGTTTGATCAACAGGAGGGAATATCTTGATTGAAGTTAGAAATCTTACAAAGAAATACGGAGATCATTTTGCCGTACAGGACATCAGTTTTTCACTTGAAAAAGGAAAAATTTATGGGCTATTAGGACCAAATGGTGCCGGAAAATCAACTACAATGAATATAATGACCGGCTACATTGCCGCGACATCAGGGGAAGTCATTATTGAAGGACATGATATTTTTAAAGAAGCAGAAGAGGCCAAGAAGCATATTGGATATCTTCCGGAAATTCCCCCGTTGTATATGGACATGACAGTCTGGGAGTATCTGTTCACAGTGGCAGATCTCAAGGGCGTGCCGAAATCAGAACGAAAGTCCATGATAGGAGATGTCATGGAAAAAGTGATGATCACCAATATGAAGGATCGGCTGATCAAAAATCTTTCCAAAGGATATAAGCAGAGAGTCGGAATTGCACAGACACTGATTGGAAATCCGGATATCATTATTCTTGATGAGCCTACCGTCGGACTGGATCCGAAGCAGATCATAGAGATCCGCACACTGATAAAGCAGCTGGGAGAAGATCACACCGTTTTGATAAGCTCGCATATTCTTTCTGAGATTGGGGCAGTGTGTGACCATGTGGTTATTATCAACAAGGGACATCTGGTAGTGAGTGACAGTACAGAAAATCTGGAAAAACTGTTTAAGGGACAGGATATCCTGTGTCTGAGTGCACAGGGAGAACTGGAGAAGATCCAGAATATCCTGCGTGAATTCCCGGCACTCAGTATCGCTGATATGAAAGAAGCAGAAGAAGCTGAGACATACAGGTTCCAGCTGAAAGTACAGGATCAGGCGGATTACAGAAAACAGTTATTCTTCCGTTTTGCAGAGGCAGGAATCCCGCTTCTTGAGATCAGCAGGGCAGGAATGTCGCTGGAAGACATCTTTCTTGAAATTACTGAGGAGGGAAGAGCATGATCGCTGTATGTAGAAAAGAATTAAGAAGTTATCGGATCTCAATGATCGGATATGTGTTTGTTGCATTTATGCTGGCAGTCGTAAGCCTATATTTTGCATATCAGAATCTGAATCTTGCTTCGCCAAGATTTGAACTGGTACTCCAGAATGTTCAGTTTATTTTTCTGGTATTTGTTCCAATCCTGACAATGCGTGTTCTGGCAGAGGAGAAAAAACAGAAAACAGACCAGTTATTACTTACATTGCCAATGACAGTAAAAGACATTGTGATCGGTAAATATCTGGCAGTTGTAGTTCTGTTCACCATTCCGATGCTGATCATCTGCATTTATCCGCTGATTCTTACTATGTTTGGAACAGTAAACCTTCCGGCAGCATATTTTTCAATCCTTGGATTCTATCTCCTCGGCTGTGCCAATATTGCAATCGGAGTATTTTTCTCATCAGTCACAGAAAATCCGGTGATTTCAGCGGTTATGACATTCGGAACTCTGTTGGTCTGCTATCTGATGAACACGATCGGCAAAATGGTTCCTAATACTGCAATCGCATCTGTGAGTGCATTTACTGTAGTGATTGTTCTTGTGATGGCCCTGGTCTATAATATGATCGGAAATCTCAAGGTTGTGATCGGAGCAGGCGTGCTTCTTGAGGTGGCACTCCAGGTGGTTTATTTTGCAAAGGCATCTCTTCTGGAAGGAAGCTTCCGCAAGGTTCTGTCTGTATTTTATATGAATGGAAGGCTGACAAATTTCTTTGACGGCATTCTGGATATATCCGCGATCGTGTACTATGTATCTGTTATTGTTTTCTTTTTGTTCCTGACAGTTCAGACGATTG
>NZ_FR886729.1:23221-31435 GCF_000436615.1 Blautia sp. CAG:237 | reverse complement strand
AGACGATTGCAAAAAGACGCTGGAACTAGGAGGTAGGGACATGAAGAATAAAGACAACAAACAGAACAGCAAAATTCTGATAAACGGTTCTTACAGTATTTTGCTTACCGTACTGCTTCTGGCAGGACTGATCATAGTGAATCTGATCGTGAATCATCTTCCGGTCAAAGTAACCCAGTTTGATTTCAGCAACGAAAAACTGTATACCCTGACCGATATTACGACAGGAATACTCAAAAACCTGGATCAGGATGTGGAGCTTTATTATATCTGTGAAGGCGGAAAAGAAGACGACACGATCCAGAAGCTTCTGGACCGTTATGAGTCTGCATCCTCCCACATTAAAGTAGAGCAGATCGATCCGGCTCTGTATCCGGGATTTACTTCCAAATATACCCAGGAAGATGTTGCAAATAACAGTGTGATCGCAGTCAGCGGTGATGTGAGTAAAGTAGTGAATGCGGATTCCATGTATGTGGAGAGCATGAACTATAATACTTACAGTTATGTAAAGACCGGATTTGACGGCGAGGGAATGATAACAAGTGCTGTAGATTATGTGACAGCCAAAGACATCCCGAATCTGTATATCTTAAGCGGAAATGGAGAGACAGCACTTGGAAGTGCATTTGGAGATGTGATTTCCAAGGATAATGTAAATCCACTGACGCTGAATCTGATGACTACAGATAAGGTTCCGGAGGATGCAGATGCAATTCTTATCAATACGCCGACAGTAGATTATTCTGAGGAAGAAGCACAGAAGATCATTGACTATCTGGAAGACGGAGGTAAAGCGATCATCTTCTCAAATTATACCGTAGAGGATATGCCGAATTTTGACTCCATCCTCGCAAATTATGGAGTTGAAAGAGAAAAAGGAATCATCCTGGAAGGCGACTCTGATAAATATATGTCTTATCAGTATTGTTTGGTTCCGGATATCAGTTATTCGGCAATTACCGAAAATGTATATGGCAATGGTTCTGTTCTGGCACCGATGAGCCAGGGAATCCTTACTTCGGATTCACACAGAGATTCCATCACCTATCAGCCGCTTCTGACGACTTCTGATGCATCCTACAGCAAAGAAGATGTGGAAAACATGACAACCTCTGAGAAGGAAAAGGGAGATAAGAGCGGTCCGTTTACGATCGGTATGCTGATCCAGGAAGATACGAACAACGATGATGAGGCTGATACGGAGATCGTCTATTACAGTACAGGATATTTGCTGGAATCCAATTATAATCAGGCTGTATCCGGAAGCAATGCACAGCTTCTCGGCGGAACTGTAAATTACCTTTGCAATGGAGAAAAAACTTCAGCGGCAGTACAGACCAAGAGCCTTCAGGTCAAATATCTGACACTGACAGACCGGGCAGCAAATATATGGACAGCGATCTGTGTATTTACACTTCCACTTCTGTTTATTATTGCAGGACTGGCAGTCTGGGCATCAAGGAGAAAACGCTGATGGATGGAAAAAAAATAAAAAAACTGGTCATTGCACTGATCCTGGTCATCCTTGCAGGACTGGCCTATCTGTTTCTTCTGCGTTACTCAGATAAACAAAAAGAGGCAGAGAGCCAGAAAGAGCAGGAAGAGGCTGCGGCATCTGTTGTGTTTGAGACAGACACGGATGAAGTGAGCAGTATTTCTTTCAGCGGTGACGACGGGATACTGACCTTTGAAAAAAAGAATGACACCTGGATCTGTCCGGATGACTCTGTATTTCAGATGAATGAAAATAAGATCCAGAAGCTGCTTGCAGATATTTCTTCTGTGAGCTGTACCAGAGAGCTGGACGCAAGGGGGGATCTGGCGCAGTTCGGACTGGAAGAACCGGCAAATACGATTCAGATATCACTTTCTGACGGAACAGAGAAGGATTTGTATATCGGAGATAAGAATACGTCCACGCATGAACTGTACTTCCAGACAGAAGAAAAATCAGATAAGGTTTATATGACAAAAACTGCCTTTGACTCGGATTTCGCAGGTAAGCTGCAGGATTTTGCAGCCTATACGGACTTCCCGAAGGTAAAACCGGAAACGATGACAGAGTTTGATGTGGACAAGGAAGAAGATTCTTATGTCCTTATCATGACAGGGGATGACCAGTGTACGGTGGAGGATGAAGAGGGAGAAAGCCAGCTTGCAAACCTGAATCTGGTCGGCATGGTCCAGGATAATGTGTCCAATATTATCTGGTATCAGGATCTTGAATACAATTGTTCCGATTATGTAAAATATGGATTGGACGATCCGCAGATGGTACTCACCGTAAAATACAAAGACGGAGAAGAAGCAAAAGAGTTTGAACTCTCCGTAGGCGATGAGGATGAAAACGGCAACTATTATGCAAGGCTGAATGAACTTCCGGAGATTCATACGATTCGTGGAGAGTATCTGACAGACCTTCTGAAATCCAGTGCGGCTTCTTACTGGAGTCTGACATACAGCTTTGTTTCGATTGGGGATCTTGATAAACTTGAAGTTACAAGAGATGGTGCAACGCATGTGCTCAGAAAAGAAACACAGACGACAAAGGGTGGTCTGGAGTCAGTAAAATGGCTTGTAGATGAGCAGGAAGTGGATGAAAAATTATTTACAGATTTCTACTATGCATGTGTCAGTGTGACCGCCCAGGAACGTCTGGAGAGCGTGCCGGAAGAAACCGGGGATGAGGCTTTGAAGCTTGTATATACACTGACGGATGGTTCAAAGAAAGAAATTACATATTATGAAGAAGACCAGAATTTCTACACGGTCATCTATGAGGATGGCACAAAAGCAGCACATACAAATAAACTGTATGTAAAGACAATGACAGAGAAGCTGGACAGACTTCTGGAAGAATTAAAATAAAAAATCATATATAAAAAGAGGAGGTATGGCATGAAATACTTAATGGGGATTGACAATGGGGGTACTTTTTCAAAGGCAGCGCTCTTTGATGAAGACGGAAAGCAGATTTCTGTGGCCAGTGTACCGACTGTGACGATCACTCCGAAGCCAGGTTATACAGAAAGGGATATGGATGAACTCTGGGAGGTAAATGCACAGGCTGTACGCAATGCGATCGAGAAGAGCAATATCGATCCAAAGGACATTGCAGGGGTTTCTTTCTCAGGACATGGAAAAGGTCTGTACATGGTAGGCTATGATGGAAAGCCTTCCTATAACGGAATCATTTCTACGGATACAAGAGCCTGGGCACAGGTCAAAAGATGGCATGAGGATGGCACCGACAAAAAAGTTTATGAAAAAACCCTGCAGGATATTCTGGCAGTACAGCCGGTAAGCATCCTGGCGTGGTTCAAAGAAAATATGCCGGAAGTCATTGAGAGAACACAGTATATCTTTGCAGTAAAAGATTATATCCGTTACATGCTGACAGGAGAGGCATACAGTGAATACACAGACTGTTCCGGATCAAATCTTGTCAATATGATCACACACGAACATGACCGTGAACTGATGAAGCTTTTTGGTCTGGAAGAATGCTACGACAAGCTTCCACCGCTTCGCAACGCTGCCGATATCTGTGGACATGTGACAAAGGAAGCGGGTGAGAAGACCGGTCTTCCGGAGGGAATCCCGGTAGCTGCAGGTATGTTTGATATCAACGCATGCGGAATCGCATCCGGACTTTCTGATGAAGAACAGATGTGTATGGTGGCCGGAACCTGGAGTATCAACGAGTATATTTCGAAAGAACCTGTGACAAACGGCACAGTTGCACTGAATTCTCTGTTCTGTATGCCGGGATATTATCTGATCGAGGAGAGCAGCCCGACATCTGCCGGAAATATGGAGTGGTTCATCCGCAATCTTATGAGTTATGAAAAAGCAGAAGCGAAAGAAAACGGAGGCTCCGTATACGATATCACCAATGAGTGGGTAGCTTCTATCGAGCCGCAGGACAACAATATCATCTTCCTTCCATTCCTGAACGGCTCCAACGAAGATCCACTGGCAAAGGGAACCTTTGTAGGCCTGACTGCTTACCATAATAAGAAACATATGCTTCGTGCAGTTTATGAGGGAATTGTTTTCTCCCATGTGACCCATGTCAACAAACTGCTGAGAAACCGTGAACGTCCGAAGAGTGTACGACTTTCCGGAGGCGCTGCAAATTCAGATGTATGGGTACAGATTTTTGCAGACGCGCTTCAGCTTCCGATCGATGTGATCGAGGATAAGGAACTCGGTGCACAGGGTGCAGCGATGGCAGCCGGCATTGCAGCGGGAATTTACAAAGATTATCAGGATGCAATGAGACGTACAGTGAAGATCACCAAGACAATACAGCCAAGACCGGAATATGCAGATATCTACAAAGAAAAATATGCGGCATACCGTGCGGTGATCGACGGACTGAATGGTGCGTGGAAGTATTTCAGAAACTAGGAAAAGGAGAAACCACAGAATGAGTAAGGCATATGAGCTTGGACTGTATGAAAAGGCAATGCCGGGTACGCTGACATGGAAAGAACGACTGGAGGCGGCAAAGGCAGCAGGCTATGATTATGTTGAAATCAGTATTGATGCAACAGAAGAAAAAATCGCCCGGCTGGATATGGACAGAGAATCACGCCTGGAACTTGTAAAAACCATGTATGAGACCGGAATTCCGATCCGGACAATGTGTGTCAGTGCACTTACCAAATATGCGATCGGAAGCAGTGACGAAGCATGCTGTGCAAGAGGAATGGCGATCCTGGAAAAATCACTTCAGCTGGCAGATGATCTTGGAATCCGTGTTGTGATGATCCCGGGATATGATGTCTATTATGAGGAATCAACACTGGAGACAAAACACAGATTTCTTGAAAATCTGAGAAAGGCTGCAAGACTGGCAGAAAAGACCGGCGTGCTCATCGGACTTGAGACGATGGAAAATGAATTTATGAATACGGTTGAGAAAGCCATGAAATATGTAACACTGTGTGGCTCCAATTATCTTAAAGTCTATCCGGATATTGGAAATCTCACCAATGCAGCGGTTCTTTACAAGTCAGATGTACTGGAGGATATGGAACTGGGCAGAGGAAATCTGACTTCTCTTCATCTTAAGGAAACTGTCCCTGGAAAATTCAGAGAAATTCCGTATGGAACCGGACATGTGGATTTTGAGGCGGCAATAAAGAAGGCCTGGGATCTGGGAGTACGCAGATTTGTGACGGAATTCTGGTACACAGGAAATCCGGAATGGAAAAAAGATCTTAATGATGCAGTAAAAATGATGTGTCCGATACTGGATGCTCAGAAATAAAATTCAGGAGGAAAAAACCATGTTAGAAAAATTAAAAGAAGAAGTTTACAAAGCAAATATGGACCTGCCGAAATATGGGCTGGTGACATTCACCTGGGGAAATGTCAGTGGCATCGACCGTGAGAAAGGACTTTTTGTAATTAAACCAAGCGGTGTGGATTACGATAAGCTCAAACCAGAAGATATGGTTGTTGTTGACCTTCAGGGAAACAAAGTAGAAGGCGAATACAATCCGTCCTCTGACACCGCAACACATGTTGTACTGTACAATGCATTTCCGAACATCGGTGGAATCGTACATACACATTCTTCCTGGGCAACAAGCTGGGCACAGGCAGGAAGAGGCATTCCATGCTATGGAACCACACATGCAGACTACATCTATGGAGAAGTACCTTGTGTGCGAAACCTCACAAAAGAAGAAATCGACGAGGCATATGAGAAAAATACAGGAGTGCTGATCGCTGATTACTTTAAGGACAAAGATTACGAGGCAGTTCCTGCAGTACTCTGCAAAAACCACGGACCATTCACCTGGGGCAAAGATGCTCATGAGGCAGTACATAATGCAGTTGTACTTGAGGAAGTTGCCAAAATGGCATCTCGCTGTGAACTTATCAATCCGCAGGTAAAACCGGCACCACAGGAACTTCAGGATAAACATTATTACAGAAAACACGGCGCAAACGCTTATTACGGGCAGATTGTAAAATAACAATTGCAAATAAAGACACTTTTTTAAACAAACAAGGTTCTTCACGCTTGAAGAACCTTGTTGTATTATGTTATTATTAAGAAGAAAACGAGAAGGGATATACAGCAGTTTGCACAAAGAAATTTGCTGTATAAAAGAAAAACATTTAGGAGGTTTTTACAATGACTAAGTATTACGCAGCAGTAGACATGGGAGCATCCAGTGGACGTCTGATCCTTGGACACATGGAGAATGGCAGAATGGAGCTCGAGGAGATTCATCGTTTTGAGAATGGTATGGTCAAGAAGGATGGAGAACTCTGCTGGGAATTTGACCGTATTTTCAAAGAAATCGTTGCAGGTCTCAAGAAATGTAAAGAGATTGGCAAGATTCCGGTAAGCATGGGCGTTGATACCTGGGGTGTTGACTTCGTTCTTCTTGATAAAGATGACAAGGTACTTGGTAACACAGTTGGATACCGTGACCATCGTACAGAGGGAATGGATGAGGAAGTTTACAAGTTAATTCCGGTTGAAGAACTGTATGCAAGAACAGGTATCCAGAAAGCTATTTACAATACGATATACCAGCTGATGGCAGTTAAGACAAAACATCCGGAATATCTGGAGCAGGCAGAAACTCTTCTTCATGTACCGGATTACTTCCACTTCCTTCTGACAGGACAGAAGACCTGTGAGTACACAGAGGCTACAACAGGCCAGATGGTAAATGCACAGACAAAAGACTGGGATTATGAGATCATCGACAAACTGGGATATCCGAGAAGAATTTTCCAGAAACTGATCATGCCTGGCACAAGTGTAGGACATCTGACAGAAGAACTTCAGAAAGAAGTCGGCTTTGACGTAGAAGTTGTCGCACCGGCAACACATGATACAGGATCCGCAGTCCTTGCAGTACCGGCAAACGATGATGATTTTATCTATATCAGTTCCGGAACATGGTCCCTGATGGGAATCGAAAGAAAAACTCCGGACTGTTCACCAAAGAGCTGCGAACTGAACTTCACAAACGAGGGTGGATATGCGGGACGCTTCCGTTATATCAAGAACATCATGGGTCTGTGGATGATCCAGTCTGTTCGTCATGAAGTAAATGACAAGTACAGTTTTGCAGAGATCTGTGCTATGGCAGAAGAAGCAAAGGATTTTCCATCCAGAGTAGATGCAAATGACGAGTGTTTCCTTTCTCCGGAAAATATGACAGAAGAAGTAAAGGACTACTGCCGCAGAACAGGACAGCAGGTTCCGGAGACAATGGGTGAGATTGCAACTGTTATTTACACCAGTCTTGCTGAGTGCTATGCAAAAGCAGCAAAAGAACTGGAAGAACTTACAGGAAGAACTTACAGCCGTATCCATGTAGTTGGTGGTGGTTCCAATGCGGGATATCTGAATGAACTTACAGCAAAGGCAACAGGTAAAGAAGTTCATGCAGGTCCTGGAGAAGCAACTGCGATCGGAAATATCACTGCACAGATGATCAAGGAAGGCGAATTTAAATCTGTTGAAGAGGCTCGTACAACCATTCATGAGTCTTTCGGAATCAAGATTTTCAAAGCCTGAGAGATTATAGCTGGAGACTTTTTACCCAATCATCCTGTTATTGAGCTATATGCACCTGGAATAAGGTGAGTATATACATTAATAAAATAAATTGGAGGTTTTATTATGTTAGTAAACACAAAAGCAAGAGTCGGCGTATTTTCTATTGCTTTAGGAGCATACCTGCCTCAGTTCCCGTCACTGGTACCTGAGTTTGAAGCTCAGTATGAGGCATTCAAAAAAACAATCCCTGATACAGTAGAGATCATCGATGGAGGAATGGTAACAACAAAAGAGCAGTCTATGGAAGCCGGAGATAAATTCCGTGCTGCAGACGTTGATATCGTATTTCTTCAGATGCTGACTTATGCGACATCCTACAATATGCTCCCTGCAATCCGTGATCTTGATGTTCCGGTTGTTCTTGTGAACGTTCAGAAGCTCAAAGCACTGGATTATGATCACACAGATATCGCTGCATGGCTTGGTGAAGGATATGCCTGCGGTGCTGTAGGTGAAGCAGTTGCCGATCTGGAAAGAGCAGGCAAGAGACATGCTGTTATTACAGGTGTAGTTGAGGGTGGAGATCCGGCTGTTCAGGCAGAGATCGAAGACTGGTGCAAGGCTGCACAGGTAAGAAGAAGATTCCGCGATACCAATATCGCTCAGATCGG
>NZ_FR886729.1:0-23145 GCF_000436615.1 Blautia sp. CAG:237 | reverse complement strand
ACAAACCTGTACAACAGAATGTTCCTGTACACCAAACAGTTTGACTGGGAAAAAATGTGGGCGATCGCTGATGATATCACAGATGAAGAAGCAATCCGTGCAAAAGCACAGGATATTCTTGATACTTTTGATATTGAGGACGGCGGCACAATCGAAAAAGTATGGGATATGGCAAAATACGTTGTTGCATTCGAGAAATGGGTAAAAGACGAACATCTCAGCATGGTTGCTTCCCATTATGACGGATTTGCACAGGGCAAGGCAGGTGTCCTTGACAGTATGCTGATCCCGGCCTTCTCCATGTTGATCAAACAGGGTACAGCATGCGCTGTTGAAGGTGACATGAAGGTTGCTATGGCAATGAGCATTCTCAAGACCATTTCCGGTACAGGCCAGCTTTCTGAGATGTACTCCATCGACTTCAACGATGATATCTGCATCATCGGACATTCCGGAAGCGGAGATGCTGATATCTCTGATAAGAAACCTACCATGAAGATCGTACCGGTATTCCACGGCAAAACAGGCGGCGGATATCTGACACAGTTCTATCCATACACAGGTCCGGTTACCTATCTTGCGATCACACAGGATGCTGACGGACACTTCAAATTCGTTGTTGCTGAAGGCGTAAACGAAGAAGGACCGATCCTTTCCTTTGGTGATACCAACATGAGAACACGTTTCACCTGTGGTGCAAGAGAGTTTGTAAACCGCTGGAGCGAAGCAGGCCCGACACATCATATGGCAGCTGCTACAGGAAGACATATCGACACGATCCTGAAGGTTGCAAAAATCTTCAACATTCCGGTTGATATCGTAACAAGATAACAAAAACCATCTATATTTGAAACACATATTCATATTCAAAAAAAGAGAGAGACTGTGCAGATGTACAGCCTCTCTTTTTTTAAATCATTTTTTGTGCATCAACGTATGCTCCTTCGACAACTCTCCATGAAGCTTCAACGAACTCCAGTGCTGCGTAACCGGTGTAAGCACTGCTTTCAGATCCACCGGAGCCAGCCCGTTCCTGTGGAAAAATCCCAGAAAATCTGTCTGTTGTTCCTGCGAAAAATTATGCATGACAAGCATCTCATCTGTAAAATTCCCGCCCAGGTTGAACTGTGGAGAAGGAGAAAAACCAGGAAGTCCGAACAGATATCCAAGAGGATGCAGATAATCTGTTACAGAAACTGTTTTGCAGGAAATACCTGCGATATTAAGATAACGTAGGATCTGCCGTGTTCTTTCATCTTCTTTGAAATTATACATTAAAATCATAGCATCTGTTTTCATAGAAAAATCCCTTTCTTAAAAAGTATTAATTAGAATGTTCTGTGGCACTCTTTCGGATCGCAGGAATCCGGATTTCCACTTCCGTACCGCTTCCGGGAGTGCTGGAATAGGTCAGCCCATAATCAGGACCATAGAGGATCTGAAGTCGCCGATGCGTGTTATAAACGGCAATGTTAGTGCCGCCGGAAGTACTGTTCCCGTTTCCGGAGAGAATAGCAGAAAGCTTCTCAGAAGGAATGCCGACACCGTCATCTGAGATCAGAAGCACAATGGAGGTGTCTTCGATCCATCCGGTCAGGACGATTGTTCCAGTTTTGTTCTTAAAGAAAGTACATACATAAGATGTGGACAGGAATACGTGACTGCTGATATCTTTGACAGACAGAGTTTCATTCATATAATTTTTGCTGATATATTCCCTGATCAGAAAAATAGTAGGGTTTTCCTGAGAACAGTCAGAAACTTTCTTAAAAAAATCTTCTGTTTTATCAACAAGAGTCTGGTGAAGTTCACCGAAGGTAAAACATCTGTCGATTGTTTCCGCAACAGTTTCCGGATTGCCGGAACCTGGAATTTTCTGCTGATGACGTGCATCCTCCAGACAGAGAAAAAGCTTGTAGTACAGGTCTTTGACCGGATTCTGAAGAAATTTGCAGTTGTTGGAAAAACTTTGGAGAAGCTTTTCCAGCAGAGCGGATGCGGCATTCTGATCAATATTCGACAGTGCCTCCGCGGGCCATGGAATATCTTCCGAATTCCGCAAAGTGTTCCATCAGAAAACTTCCGGCATGAGTCAGGATCTGGCGGGAAGGCGGAGTCTGTGAAAAAAGAAAATACACCATATATTGAAGCTTCTTTTCGAGATAGACGCAGGTAATATGGTAAGGATTCAGAAAATCCTGGAACTTTTGAAACAGATCAGCCATGGATGGCGTGGAAGCTTCCAGAAATAATTCGGTCTTTACAATAAAAGCAGTAAAAAAAGTAGAAGAATTCATTGTAAACTGCAGTTCATCAGAAAGCTGACGGATCACAGAGTTATCCTGTGAATATGGAAGAGTAAGCTGCAGGGCAAGCCGTGATGCAGTTTCCATGGAATGAAGAGTTTCGCCATGCCGTGAATTGACCTTCTTTATATAAAGATCCCTTGCCTCACGGATGGCATCCTCGATCTCAGAGAGCCGGAAAGGCTTCTCGATGTAATTGACGGCTTTCAGCTTGATCGCAGCTTTGAGATATTCCTTGTCAGAGTATCCGCTCATAAAGATCGGGACGGTATCAGGAAGAATTTTCCAGCATAGTGATTCCGTCCATGCGCGGCATGCGGACATCGCATAATATGATCTCCGGCCTGTGAAGCTGTGCAGTTTCCAGACCATGCACACCGTCGTCTGCCTGAAGCACCTCGCTGATTCCAAGG
The DNA here is from genome assembly GCF_000436615.1 of Blautia sp. CAG:237. Lineage (NCBI taxonomy): Bacteria > Bacillati > Bacillota > Clostridia > Lachnospirales > Lachnospiraceae > Blautia > Blautia sp. CAG:237. Next base: position 20,426 of record NZ_FR886729.1, on the reverse strand, counting down.
GAAGCCCAGTCAATCGAAGAGATCACACCGGTACGGGTAAGTTCTTCGTCATCAACAATCAGTAGTTTCATAATATTCTCCTTGGTATTTGTAAAAAAAGAAAATTGTTTATTATGATAAGATTGTTTCCATATGAAAACGATCCACAAAACAGTTTAGCATATTTTATACAAGATTACGAGAAAAAATGAAAGATGTTTTATGCAGATAAGTGGAAAATATTTTACCCTGATTCAAAATATTTTCCCGTTTCCTAAAAAAATAACCAATGCTACAATAAATACAGATTTAAAGAAAAGGGAGGAAAGAGCCGTGTCTGAATATGTTCTTGAACTTAAAGGCATAACGAAGATTTTCCCGGGCGTTAAGGCACTGAACAATGTACAGTTCCAGTTAAAATCTGGCGAAGTTCACGCACTTATGGGTGAAAACGGTGCTGGTAAATCTACAGACCAGACAGCAGCTCTTCTTCAGAACTACCCAGATCTGAAAGTTATCTGCGCACCTACAACAGTTGGTATCGCTGCAGCAGCTAAATACCTTCAGGACAACGAATCTTCCTGCAAACTGACAGGTCTTGGACTTCCGTCCGAAATGGTTGAGTACACAGGTGATGACGATGCACATTCCTGCCCATACTTCTATCTGTGGGATATGGAAGGTCTTGGAAAACTTTCCGCATATGCAACAATGGCACTTGTAAAAGGTGACATCACTGGTGCAGTTGACGAAACATTCACAGCTGGCGACATGGGTGAATTCACAATCACAACAGCTGATGACGAAGGAACAGAAATCGTTCTTGGCGAGCCACTTCAGTTCACACCAGACAACGTAGCTGACTACGCTAAACTGTACTAATCAGCGCGTTTGGAGAAGCTAAAGTTTTTCTGAATATGATAAATCCTTAAAGGACAGGGCGGAACCGTAAGGCTTCGCCCTGTCTGCGTTGTACGGGAGCCGGGAGATATTGCAATCGTCATAAGTTACGTGTTAGAATATAAAAAAGCAGGGAACAGCAAAAGTAACGATCAGAAAGCAGGAAGATACCATATGCAGCAGGCTTTATTGGACCATTTAAGAAAAATCACAGAGGAAGAACAGCGGATCCTGGACGGAGTCGCGGAGGTAGATAAGGATCTGTACACCTCTGGTAAGGATTTTACCGTGGACAGTGCCAAGATGCTCAGCGAGGGCAAGCTGATCGCGGTCAGGACACATACGCGGTTCGTGCATTTTCCGTCGCACCGCCATAACTTTATCGAGGTGCTTTATGTCTGTCAGGGACAGCTTACCAATATCATTGGCGGCAAGGAAGTGGTGCTCCGCCAGGGCGAACTGCTTTTTCTGAACCAGTTTACAAGGCATGAGATCCTGCCGGCGGGAGAAGAAGATATCGCGATCAATTTCATGATCCTTCCGGAGTTTTTTGATGTGGCTTATACGATGGCGGGGAATAACAATGTGCTGGCGGATTTTCTGGTAAATGTGCTCCGGCAGGATGATGAGCGCGGCGAATACCTTCATTTCAAGGTGGCAGAAGTGCTGCAGATCCAGAATCTTCTGGAAAATATGATCTACTCACTGGTGACAGGCAAGGGCGATCAGAATCGGATCAATCAGACGACGATGGGGCTTATCTTTCTATATCTTCTGGAATCGGTGCAGTATGCGGAAATGCGGCTTCCGAACCAGTATGAAAATATGATCTCCATGACGACACTGGATTATATCGAGCAGCAGTACAGGACGGCGACCCTGACAGAACTCTGCGAACAGCTTCATCTTCCGATGCATGTACTGAGTAAGATGATCAGGAAAAACACCGGTTTTAACTTCAAAGAACTGCTCCAGCGCAAGCGTCTGAGCAAGGCGGCAGAGCTGATGTGTGAGACGGACCTGCCAATCAGTGATGTGATCGCGGCGGTCGGCTACGAGAATGGAAGTTATTTTCACCGGGTATTTAAAGAACGTTATAATATGACGCCACGGGCGTTTCGCGTGGCAAATAAAAAAAGTGAAAAGGTACGGCTGTAGACCATATCTTTTCACTTTTTTTATTTCGCGCTGTTGGCGAGGTTTTTGACAAGTTCAATGTCGGACTGTCTGACTTTGAGATTGGTTTCGATCTTTTTGCCGGTCGGAGTGGTCACTTTGATCTCGATGATGGTATCTGGTGTGATCGCAGCACCTGCGGCCTGAAGAAATTTAGGAAATTTGGGATGATTTCTGGTAAAAGCAGCCCAGGAATTTTTTAACTGAAATAAGCCTCCAAAATTCATATGGTTCCTCCTGTTCGATTAATTCTGAAAATGGATCTTTTCGCCCTGAATGACAGGATAACAGATAAGTGTCCGGCTGTCCAGATTTTCCCGTTTCATGTCAACTGCGGTGATCTGATGATTTTCGTAAGTGGTGTAGTAGTAGATGCCCTTGGTGGCATTGCAGCAGGATGTGTAGAGTGTGATCTCATATTTGCCGTCTGCAACTTCACAGCAGCCTCTCTGCTGGTCAACGGAGCCAAGGATATGGAAAAACTGGCTGACGCTTTCCAGTTCGGAATCGCCGGATCTTGCGTTCATTCTGGTAAAGGCGACTCGGACAAAGCGGGAAGCAGAAGAAAGGTCGCCCGGAAGTCCGAGTGCCCCCATGCCGCGGCTGTAGGCGGAAAGTGCCAGATCGTCAGCAAAAGTATTGGCAGGCTGTTTTGGCGACAGATGCATGTAGTTGTTTAACTGGAACATCTGCTGTGGAAATGGTGGATTGTTGGTGAGGACACCCACCGGATTGTCGTAGATATGAAGCCCGTCGGACATGGATTCCACGGTGATGGATTCCTCCTTGTCGGAGATGATCCAGTGGAGCTGTGCCAGTGGAAACTGTTTGCTGAACGGTGTGTTTACCAGGTTCATTCTGGCCAGAAGTGTGCGGACTTCTGCGACGGAAGCGCACTGGCTGAGAATCCACGGGATGAATTCAAACTGTGCAATGTTGTCAAGCCCTGGCTTTACGTCTGCATAGGCGGCGTTTCCGACGAAATTCAGTCCTGCCATGCCGAGCCCTTTCTCGTTGATGGCATCGTAATACAGCGGGTAATTCTCAGCAACATGTGCCATGCCGATGATCGCAAAGTGCGTATCGATCACTCCTGCATGACGGAAATGAAAAGGGTAATTCCGCGGCGTGATCGTGATCTGGTCGCCGTAGGAAAACTCATAATCGAGAGTCCTTCCGAAATAAAAATCTCTGGTTTTGTAAGTGGCAGCAGTACACATAAAAAATCTCCTTATCAGAAATCGAAATCAGCGTAGTCTTCTGGAAGGAAGCGGTGGTAGATGATGTGGCATCCTTCGTCTTTGAAACAATAGTAATAAGTGTCGTCTGGTTTGTCTCCAAAGCGGATCAGGCGGTCGAATTCCCCGTTGTCCATTTCTTCTGTAATGACATTATCAGAATGAGTATGGAACAGATCCAGGATTTCATCCATGGTACAGCCATGTCTGCCGACCAGATTGACAAGCTCCTTGATAAATTCATTTCCGGCAGTGTTATTATGCACATAGACAGTGCCCTGCTGTGGAATATGGAAACAGAAGCGGTCGCCCTTGTGGGAAACCTCAATGTCTCCGAGTTTGTCTGTAATAGAAGCAGGAAGCACTTCAAGACGTGCCTGCATCTCATCAGCAGTGTCAGCAGCATCAAAGAAGTGATTCAGAGAAGAAAGCGGATAGTACAGACGGATATCCTCCCTAAAAAATCCAAGCTTCGCCTGCTCTTCTTTGATGATGTCGATTAAATTTCTTTCAAGTTTATCATAACCCATGATGGGACCTCCTAAACAAGTTAATTCACTGCAACATATTGTACCAGATTCTCACCGAGATTACCAGACCGGCAGAAGAAAATAGTTACAAAAAACAACCATTTCACATCAGCTGTTTTTCGACAAAACCTTACAAAAACTGCTCGTTGACAGTACAGTGGCGGTAAGGTATCATAGAACAAAAGAGGCTTAATATCTCTATAAAGAGGAGGAACATCATTATGTTAGTATTGGTATACCGAAAATGCAGCACCTGTCAGAAAGCCCTCAAATGGCTGGAGGAGCATAAAATCTTTTTTGAGGAACGCGCGATCGTGGATGAGAATCCTACTTACGAGGAATTAAAGGAATGGTACGGAAAAAGCGGACTGCCGCTCAAGAAGTTCTTCAACACCAGCGGCATGCTCTACAAGCAGATGAACCTCAAGGATAAGCTTCCAGAGATGACCGAAGACGAACAGCTCAGACTCCTCGCTACCGACGGCATGCTGGTCAAACGCCCCCTCGTAATTGGCGAAGACTTCGTCCTGACCGGTTTCCGCGAGAAGGAGTGGGAGGAGAAGATACGGGGGTGAAGGATTAAAGAATGCTGGAACCCCAACGATATTATCCACACGATCTGTGCATTTGCGAATGACTTTCCTAATGTAAATGGTGGTTATCTTGTCATAGGGATTCAGGCCGAAGAAGGGATTCCCATACTCCCGCTCAAAGGTCTTCCACGAAATACGCTGGATTCTGTACAGCAGGAGATTTTTCAGTATTGCAACATGATCACACCCAGATATATTCCGCGGATTGAAGTATTTTATAGCGGCCCACATACTGACGGATGATTTTTTACTGTAAAATTTTCCTCCACGAAAGTTTTCTCCATTTATCTATTGTATTTTTGCATGCATTCGTGTAAAATAAATTACAATTTAGTCTGGTAAAGCACGAATATGTATTATAACAGACCATTGAATAATAGAAAATTTTTATTATCATACCAGTACAAGAAATACACAGATGAAGGAGAGAGAATAAATGGCAGATCATGAAATGTTAAATCTTGACGAGATGGGCACTCTGAAAGACAGTATGGAGCTTCTTGGGGAAGAACTGATGAATGGCCATCGGATCAACCCAAATCTCTATGTAGAATACGATGTAAAGAGAGGTCTTCGTGACTCCGCAGGTAAAGGTGTCCTGACAGGACTTACCGAGATTTCCGATGTTACAGGTTACGACCTGATCAACGGGCGCAAGATCCCTGCACACGGCAGACTGTACTATCAGGGATATAATGTAAACGATATCGTAGACGGCCTCAAAGGACGTAAATTCGGTTTTGAGGAAACCATTTACCTCCTTCTGTTCGGCAGACTTCCATCCGACAAGGACATGGAAGTTTTCAAAAACATTATGGCAAACTTCGAGACCCTGTCCGGTCGTTTTGTCCGTGACGTTGTCATGAAAGCTTCCAACGGCGATATCATGAACGCAATGCAGAGATGCATCCTCACTCTGTACACCTACGACTCCAAACCAGAGGACAACTCCGCAGAAAACGTTCTCCGTCAGAGTATCGAAATGATCGCGAAACTGCCTCTGATCGCAGTATATTCCTATCATTCCTACAGACATTTCCGTAAAGATGAGACCCTGTTCATCCGCAACCCACAGAAGGACCTTTCCCTCGCAGAAAACATCCTTCTGATGCTCCGTCCGGACGGCAAATACACAGAACTGGAAGCAAAGGTTCTCGACATCGCACTGATCCTTCATGCAGAGCACGGCGGTGGTAACAACTCTACATTCACCACACACGTAGTTACCTCATCAGGAACAGACACCTATTCTTCCGTTGCAGCATCCATCGGTTCCCTCAAGGGACCTCGTCATGGTGGTGCAAACCTCAAAGTCCAGAACATGTTCGAGGATATCAAGGCAAACGTCAAAGACTGGACCGATGAGAAAGAAGTGGAAAGCTATCTCCGCAAGATCCTCAACAAAGAAGTCTTCGACCACAGCGGTCTGATCTACGGTATGGGACACGCCGTTTATACCCTTTCTGACCCACGTGAAGTCATCTTGAAACGCTTCGCCAAAGACCTCGCAATGGAGAAGGGCATGATGAAGGAATTTGCCCTCTACGAACTCGTAGAACGCCTTGCCGGAAGACTGGTCATGGAACAGAGAAGACTTTTCAAAAATGTCTGCGCAAACGTAGACTTTTACAGCGGTTTCGTATATACTATGCTTGGAATCCCGAAAGAGCTGTTCACGCCGATTTTCGCGATCGCACGTATCCCGGGATGGAGCGCGCATCGTCTTGAAGAGATCCTCAACGCAAGCAAGATCATCCGTCCGGCATACAAATATGTGGGACATCATGCAAGCTTTGTTCCGTTTGACGAGAGAGCGCCGGAGGAAGGCTGCGAGGAAGTACTGAGAGAATTAGAAAAGGAAGAAGCAGGACAGCCGGAAGAAAAGGCAGAAACTATAGAAAAAGAGGCACCGCAGGATTCGAAGAAGTGCCCTGAGGAGAAGAAGAATAAATGAAACAGGTTATTTTAACAGGTGACCGTCCTACCGGAAGACTTCATGTAGGACATTATGTAGGATCACTGAAGGAGCGTGTCAAACTCCAGAATTCCGGTGATTACGATGAAGTTTATATCATGATCGCAGATGCACAGGCACTGACAGACAACGCCGAGCATCCGGAGAAAGTACGTCAGAACATCATCCAGGTTGCACTGGATTACCTCGCATGCGGTATCGACCCGGCGAAGTCCACGATCTTTATCCAGTCTATGGTACCGGAACTGACAGAACTGACATTTTATTATATGAACCTTGTTACTGTTGCACGTGTGCAGCGTAACCCTACCGTTAAATCCGAGATCCAGATGCGTAACTTCGAAGCAAGCATCCCGGTTGGATTTTTCTGTTATCCGATCAGCCAGGCAGCAGATATCACTGCTTTCCGTGCAACACATGTGCCGGTTGGCGAGGACCAGATGCCGATGATCGAGCAGTGCAAGGAGATCGTGCACAAATTCAATACCGTATACGGTGAGACTTTGACCGATCCTAAGATCGTTCTGCCGTCCAACAAGGCATGCTTACGTCTGCCAGGTATCGATGGCAAGGCCAAAATGAGCAAGTCCCTTGGCAACTGCATCTACCTCTCTGACGAAGAAGCAGATGTCAAGAAAAAGATCATGTCCATGTTCACAGACCCGAATCATCTCCGTGTACAGGACCCAGGCCGCGTAGAGGGCAATCCGGTATTCATCTACCTGGAAGCATTCTGCAAGGATGAGTATTTCCCGGAATTCCTGCCGGAATACCAGAACCTCGAAGAGCTCGAGGATCACTACCGCAGAGGCGGTCTTGGCGATGTCAAGGTTAAGAAATTCCTGAACAACGTTATGCAGGCAGAACTTTCACCGATCCGTGCAAGAAGAAAAGAATGGGAGCAGCGCATCCCGGATGTTATGGATATCCTCAGAGAAGGCAGCAGGGTAGCGGAAGCCAAAGCAGCCGAGACCCTGAATGACGTTAAAGCATCCATGAGGATCAACTACTTTGACAGCGACCAGTCTGATATGTATCAGAAATGATCAGCCTGCAACGGCTATATGTAATAATCACAACTGCAAGTGGTATGACCAACAATAAAAAATAGTATTGACAATCGACAAAAATCAATGCTATAATACCGCATATTCCGAGAGGAACTAAGCAGACGAAGAAGTCTAGGAGACTTTTTCGTTTGCTTTTTTTATTTTCTAAATACCCATAAAGGAGGAAATGTAATGCGTTTAAATCCAAAGGAACAGGAAAAGCTTATGCTCCATATGGCAGGAAATCTGGCAAAAGAGCGGAAGGAACGAGGCGTGAAACTGAATTATGTGGAAGCAGTTGCCTATATCAGCTCAGAACTTCTTGAACTTGCAAGAGACGGCAAAGAAGTAGTCGAACTGATGCAGCTCGGTACCAAAATGCTGACAAAAGACGACGTTATGGACGGTGTCGCAGACATGGTACATGAAGTACAGGTAGAGGCAACATTTCCAGATGGAACCAAACTTGTAACAGTACACAATCCGATTCAGTAAAGGAGGACAACTATGAAAATTGGCGAAATCATTCCATTGGACAGAGAGATTACATTAAACGAGGGCAAACCTACCGTCACAGTCAAAGTGGCAAACACCGGCGACCGTCCGATCCAGGTTGGCTCACATTTCCATTTTTTTGAGGTAAACCGTTACCTTAAATTCGACAGAGAAAAAGCATATGGTTTTCATCTGGACATCCCTTCCGGAACTTCTGTCCGCTTTGAACCAGGTGAAGAAAAAGAAGTCCAGCTTACCGCGATCGGTGGAACAAAGAGAGTCTTCGGTCTGAACGACCTGACCTGCGCGCAGATTTCAGAAGTCAACAAAGAAGCAGCTCTTAATAACGCCCGCACCAAAGGCTTCATGCCAAAAGAGTAAGTAGATTCTGACAGAAAAAAGGAGGAAACAGATTCATGAGTGTAAAAATTTCCGGTGAAAAATATGCAATGATGTACGGCCCGACAACTGGAGATAAAGTACGTCTGGCAGATACAGATCTGATCATTGAGGTAGAAAAAGACTACACCACTTATGGTGATGAAATTAAATTCGGCGGCGGCAAGACGATCCGTGATGGTATGGGACAGTCCGTTAAGACAACAAGCGCAGACGGTGATCTGGATCTTGTTATCACAAACGCCCTGATCGTAGACAGCACAGGGATCATCAAAGCCGATATCGGAATCAAGGATGGCAAGATCAAAGGAATCGGTAAAGCAGGAAACCCAAGCGTGATGGACGGTGTGACACCGGGCATGACCGTAGGTGCTTCCACCGAGGCTCTTGCAGGCGAAGGAATGATCGTGACAGCAGGCGGTATTGATACGCATATCCACTTCATCTGCCCGCAGCAGATCGACTGTGCGCTGTACTCCGGTGTGACAACCATGATCGGCGGCGGAACTGGCCCGGCAGACGGAACAAACGCAACGACCTGTACACCAGGACCATGGAACATGGAAATGATGCTCAAGGCAGCAGAGGAATATCCGATGAACTTAGGTTTCCTCGGAAAAGGAAACTGCTCCGATGAGAAACCTCTGATCGAGCAGGTCAAAGCAGGTGCGATGGGTCTCAAAATCCATGAGGACTGGGGGGCAACTCCGGCAGTCATCGACCATTGTCTGAATGTGGCAGATGAATATGATGTACAGGTTGCCATCCATACAGATACCCTGAACGAAGGCGGATGCGTAGAAGATACCATCAATGCCATCGGAGGAAGAACCATCCATACATACCATACAGAAGGTGCCGGCGGCGGACATGCACCGGACATCATCAAAGCAGCAGCAACCTCGAACATCCTTCCTTCTTCCACAAACCCGACCATGCCATTCACTGTAAATACTCTGGATGAGCATCTGGACATGCTGATGGTATGCCACCATCTGGACAAAAAGATCCCGGAAGATGTCGCTTTTGCAGATTCCCGTATCCGTCCGGAAACGATCGCAGCAGAGGATGTCCTTCACGATATGGGTGTGTTCAGCATGATGAGCTCCGATTCCCAGGCAATGGGACGTATCGGTGAGGTCATCACCCGTACCTGGCAGACAGCAAGCAAGATGAAAGGCGAGAGAGGACCGCTTCCAGAAGATGAAGGTCACGGAAACGACAACTTCCGTGTAAAACGATATGTTTCCAAATATACCATCAACCCGGCAATCACACACGGTATTTCCAAGTATGTAGGATCTGTGGAGCCAGGAAAATTTGCTGATCTCGTTCTCTGGAACCCGGCATTCTTCGGAGCAAAACCGGATATGGTTATCAAAGGCGGTATGATCATCGCATCCAAGATGGGTGATGCCAACGCCTCCATTCCGACCACACAGCCGGTATTCTACCAGCCGATGTTTGCAGCACATGGAAAAGCAAAATACGCATCCTGCCTGACCTTCGTATCCAGGGCAGCCATGGAAGAAAATATCAAAGAGAAATACGGTCTGGAAAAAACTGTCGTGCCTGTAGAAAACTGCCGAAACATCGGAAAGAAAGACATGGTATTTAACGACAAAACACCGGAGATCACGGTAGATCCGGAAACATACGAAGTAAAAGCCGACGGAGTCAGCATCACATCCAAACCGGCGAAAAAACTTCCGCTGACACAGTTATACAATCTGTTCTGATGACTTTCTGAGGAGGGCATAAATGTTAGGTGTTTGTTTATTATTTGTAGGAATTGTCCTGATCAACAACGGTATCTGCAACTTTTATAAAGTAGATGGAAAATCCCTCGCAGTGATGAATATTTTTACCGGAGGACTTTCTCTGTTCATCAACTTTGTAAATCTTGTGCAGGGAAATTATTACGCAGCAGGAACAGGACTTCTGTTCTGCTTCACTTATTTATTTGTGGCAGTCAATAATATTTTTAAACTGAGCGGCATTCCGTTCGCATGGTTTTCCACATTTGTAGCGATCAACGCAGTGGTATTTGGAACACTGGAAGGTTTTACCGGAAGTACAGCTCTTGGTATCCAGCCGGACATCCGCTGGGCTGCGATCTGGTATCTCTGGGCGATCCTCTGGGGAACATCCTTCGTTGAGGACATCATGGGCAAAAAACTCGGCAAGTTTGTGCCGGCCCTGCAGGTATTTGAGGGCATCGTGACCGCCTGGATCCCTGGCGTGCTGATGCTGATCGGAAAGTGGTAAAAAGGTAATTCCGCGAGGAGGAACATACAATGATTTGTGAAAAAATTCTGGGAAAACTGACAGACGGAGAGTTCTCCGGAAAAAAGGTGGATTACGTGGACATCCACTGGGATGAAGCATTCAAAAAACTTCACAGAAAAACAAGTCAGGGAGGCACAGAACTCGGCATCCGCCTGGATGACTCTGTGCTGACCAGAGGGCTGAATCAGGATGATGTTCTCGCAGTGGAGGGTGATACCGTGTATGCGGTAAACATCCCTCCCTGCGAGGTGATCGTAGTCACTGTCGACGAACATCATCCACATATGGTGGCAAAGGTGTGCTACGAAATCGGAAACCGTCATGCACCACTGTTCTGGGGTGCGAAAGAGGGAACTTTCATCACACCATATAACGAACCGATGCAGGTAATGCTGGACAAACTCCACGGTGTTTCCACAGAGGTAAAAGAATCCAAACTGGATTTTGACAGAAGGATTTCTGCTTCCGTACATTCCCATACCCACTAGGAGGTACGTCTATGACAGAAGGAACAGCGAAATTTTTTCTGCTACAGGTAAATGATGCACTGTTTCCGATTGGTGGATATTCCCACTCCTACGGGCTGGAAACTTATATCCAGAAGGGAATTGTTCATGATGAGGACAGTGCAGAAGAATTTATCCACAAGCGGCTCGAATATAATTTTTTGTATAATGAATTTCTGGCAGTGAGACTTGGCTGGGAGTACGCGGTCCGTGGAGATCTGACGGCAATCTCCCGTCTGGAAGAGATCATGGAAGCCGGAAAAATCCCGCGCGAAACAAGAGAAGCAAGCCGGAAACTGGGTTCACGTTTTATCAAAACTCTGTCGGCGCTTGAGATTCCGCGCGAGAACCGTGTTTTTGAGGAATACAGAGAGGCACGGAAAGGAAAAAGCGTGCATCATGCAGTGGCATACGGTGTTTTCTGCGGGGCGGCAGGGATCACCAGAGAAGAGGCACTGGAACATTTTCTGTATGCGCAGACCTCTGCAATGGTCACAAACTGTGTAAAAACGATTCCGTTAAGCCAGTCTTCCGGGCAGAAACTTTTGAGTGGGTGCTACCCGCTTCTCCAGAAACTGACCAGGGAAGTGAAAGAGCTCGGGGAAGAATGGCTCGGACTTTCCGGCCCGGGATTTGACCTTCGGTGTATGCAGCATGAAGGACTGTATTCGAGGATTTACATGTCCTGATACCAGGGAGAAAAGTTCAAAAAGCCGTTCGTGCTTGCACGATAAGGATTTTGAATGATTATGAGAAAATAATGAGAGGATGAGGAACAATGTCATACGTAAAAATTGGCGTGGCAGGACCGGTTGGTTCCGGCAAGACTGCCCTGATTGAATGTCTTACAAGACAGATGGCTTCTGAATACAGCATTGGTGTTATCACCAATGATATCTATACAAAGGAAGATGCAGAATTCCTGAGCAAAAACTCTGTTCTTCCACGCGAGCGGATCACAGGCGTAGAGACCGGCGGCTGCCCGCACACCGCAATCCGTGAAGACGCTTCCATGAACCTGGAAGCAGTAGAAGAGATGATGGAAAAATTCCCTGATATTCAGCTTCTGTTCATCGAGAGCGGCGGTGACAACCTTTCCGCAACTTTCAGCCCGGAACTCGTAGATGCGACGATCTTCGTCATTGATGTGGCAGAGGGCGACAAGATCCCGCGAAAAGGCGGACCTGGAATCACCAAGTCAGATCTTCTCGTCATCAACAAGATCGACCTGGCTCCGTATGTCGGTGCGGACCTTTCTGTTATGGAAAGAGACTCAAAGAAAATGCGAGGCGAGAGACCGTTCCTTTTTACAAATATCCGCGGACTGGACGGCACAGATGCCGTGATCGACTGGATCAAGAAAAATGTACTTCTGGAAGGATGTTAAAGCGTGACGACAGAAAATAAATTTGGAAAGACATCGGAGGTAAGACTGGAAACAGAACTGAGAGATGGAAAAGCCGTGCTGAGTGATGTGTTTTTTACAGCGCCTTTCAAGGTGATGCTTCCATTTTATCTTCGGGAAGATTTTATGCAGGTGATGGTGCTTTCTGCATCGGCTGGCATCATGGAAGGGGATGTGCAGAAATTTGACATCCATGTAAATCCGGGAACCAGCCTGGAATATTTGTCACAGGCATATGAGAAGATCCACAAAATGAAAGAGGGCATGGCGCGGCGGGAGACCAGGATCGTCGTGGAGCCGGATGCGTACCTCAAATATGCACCGCTTCCAACCATCCCGTTCAAAGATTCTGCCTTTGAGAATCATCTGGAGATCGAGCTGAAAGAAAAAACTTCCCGGCTTCTGTTCCAGGAGATCCTTTCCTGTGGAAGAGCTGCCTGCGGCGAGGCGTTTGCCTATCGTTTTTACCATAACCATGTGGCAGTCAGAGAAGAGGGGAATCTCATTTATCTTGACAATACCCGGTATGACCCGAAGCTCTTTGAAATGAGCGGAACCGGGATGTACGAAGGATTTACACATCTTCTGAATCTGGTGTTTTTTAACATTGAGAAATCAGAATCCTGGATGAGTGAAGTGAGAGAACTCCTCGATGAAACACCGGAGATTGAAGGCGGTGTGACAAGGATCGCAAGCGGCGATGCGGCTGTGCGTATCCTTGGAAGAGGCTCAGAGCCCCTTCTTAAGATATCAGAAAAGATCCAGAGCATGGATTGAAAACTATATTTATATTCAAAAAAGCAACTGTTTTGGAGCAGATCCGGAGCAGTTGTTTTTTTGTGCATTTTAAATCCGATAGAAAAAACAAAATGTTGTTTTGTGTGGATTCCTTTTTGTAAAATAGTTGTTTTTTGCTGACTTGAAGGAAAATCGCCTTGACATTATGTATACAAAATAGTACAATTAGTAATATTAGATAGAGAGTATTTGGCACTAATATACATAGTGAAAGTGAGGAGCTATTAATGGCAGATGAACATAGAGATCAGATCAGAATCGTGCAGGAGACTGTAGCAGGTAAGGAGATTACCTTTGCACATGTAATGGGCGGCCCGGCTCCGATCATATATCAGAAACTCGGACTGAACCCGCAGGTGGACTACCGTTCATCCGCGATCGGGATCATGAACATGACTCCGTCAGAATCTGCAGTCATCGCATCCGATATCGCAGTCAAGAGCGGCAATGTCTATCTTGGATTTGCAGACCGTTTTACAGGAACCATGATCATTACAGGAGAGATTTCAGACGTTATGTCCGCGATGACAGAGGTTGTCGATTATTTCCGTGACACTCTGGGATACGTAGTCTGCAAGATCACCAAGAGATAGGACGTAGGACATGGAAGAACGAATAACGAGAGAAGAACTTCTCGAGAAGCTGTTTAATGATGATTATGAGCATCTGAAGGGAAAGAAACTCCGCATGACACGTGTACGGGTTCCTGGTAAATCCATCGATTTTGCCCATGTTTTTACACCTTCAGATCCATCGGTGTATCAGAATCTGGCACTTCATATTGGTGTACATGAGGGCGAGGATCATACAGGAGAGTCCATTGGCATCATCCGTATCACACCATGGGAGGCAATCGTAGTTGCGACAGATGTTGCAGTCAAGGCTGCTGATGTTGAGGTTGGTTTTATGGACAGGTTCAGTGGTGCGCTGATCATACTCGGCGGTTTATCACAGGTGCTGACTGCGATCGAGGAAGTCGTCAGATTTTTCCGCGATGAGCTGAACTTTAATGTATGTGAGATTCACAAAAGCTGAAACAGGACAGGATAAATAATGAAGAAAGTTTTTTTGATGGGGCGAAGTGAGGCAGGTAAGACTTCCCTGACCCAGGCTTTGAAGGGTGAGGAACTTCACTATCACAAGACCCAGTATACAAATTCAAATGAAGATACGATCGATTCCCCGGGAGAATACGCAGAATCCAAGCATTTCAGCGTCGGCTTGGCATGTTTTTCCTTCGAGGCAGACGTGATCGCGATCGTGCAGGCGGCAAACGAGCCGTTTAACCTGTTCAGCGACGGAAGCAGGAACTTTCTCCTTCGCCCGCTGATCGGCATTATCACGAAAGTAGACTCCCCCTATGCGAACCTTCCAATGGTCCGCCAGTGGATGGAGAATATGGGCTGCGAGCGGATCTTCGAGGTCAACAACGTAACGAGAGAAGGAATCTCAGAACTGATGGATTACCTCAAGGATGACCTTCCGAAACTCACCTTGGAGCAGGCGAAGTTCAAGCAGAGCCTTGGCCTGAACGAATGGCAGCCACTTCCGGAGGGCGTGGAGTATCCGGAGAGCATTCGGTGATAAATGCGAGAGTCGTATATATAATTAAAAAGATAAATTACTTATGAAGAAACTGATCGACGCAATGGAACATCCGGAAAAAGAAGAATATCAGAACTTTACCATCCGTGTTTCCGGATACGCTGTTAAGTTCATTTCCCTGACAAAGAAACAGCAGCTTGACGTTATCGCACGTACCTGCCATAAGAGACTGTAATAAGGGACTGATATTGTTATGGCATTTGGATTTGGACCGCAGGAAATGCTAGACAGAGCACAGGTGCCTGACAAATGGCAGCTTACGCCACTCAGGAATTTCAAATCTCCCCGGATCCGGGCGAGGATGTGGCGTACTGCTCTGGCAGTATTGATCACCGCCGTAGTTTATGAATACCTCCTAAGCAAAAGAAATCCGTGTTTTGCACTGGGTGCAGACTCAGCGATTCAGCCTGGAAGTGTTATTTACTTTGTCGTGATCTACACAGTTGGTACGGAGCGGGTACTCCCATACACAATCGCCCGCATCCTTGATACAGGAGGAGGTGTGCTGATCGCACTTCTTTTGTATGTGCTGTTTCCCTCAAAGCACGACAGAGAAAAAGGTGTTTCTTTACTGACCTTCTGGGCTGGAACAAAAGATGCCTTTAAATCTTACATAAACAAAAACCGCACATCCCGAAAAAAAGAGCGTGAAAATTTCGGAGCGGAAGATGAAAATTTCTTCACTATAATCTCTAAAATAAAAGATAGACGAAAGTAACACCAAAAAGAGCATTTGACTGTCCCGGACAGCAGGTGCTCTTTTGGCGTAGAAAAGCCTGGAACGGGTCGGTATGACCCATTCCAGGCTTTCACTGAATATGTGTGCAACATTAAGATATCACAGTTGATTCTTGCATGCAGTAGCACATATTATAGAAACATTGCACATTTTTTATTTCATTATAAAAATCACATACCATCTTTCAGCACATCATAATCTCTCAATACTTTCTCGATCACGGTTCCCTTGATGAAATGAAGTACTGGTTTCAGGATAAGGTTTGCACCCGGGATGTCAATCTCCAGCGGGGATTTGCCGTCCATCAGCTTCACGCTGCTGCTTAAGAGTTCACGGATATCGTAAACGCTTCCCCATACTTCCGGTACGCCACGGTCAACGCCGAGGAGTCCGTAAACAGCTTCCATAGCGGTTCTGACAGAGTATTCTGTGGTGAATACGGTATCACGCGGAGTATCTGCGAACTGGCCGAGGAATGCGAAGTTTACACAGCCATCCGGGATAACGTCCGGGCGGTCGCCTTTGGTTCTCGGCATGAAGAATGCGGTGATATATGGCATCATGGTCGGTACACATACCGCACTGTTTTCTGCGAGGTCTTCGATCTGGTCTTCCGGAACACCAAGATGGTACAGCCATTCTTCGGTGATCTCTTTACCGGTACAGTCTTTCATCGGTTTCTTGACATAGTCGCCAGGTACGTCTGTAAACAGACCGTAAACCCATACGCAGACCTTATCTTTGTCCTGATCCTTGAACTGTCCCTGACGGTTGATAGTCCAGCTTAAAAGCCACTTGGAATCCTGGCAGCTTACGATACCGCCTGTAACAACCTTGCCGGTACGTGGATCACGTTTGCAGATGTCCGTGATATAAGGAATGATCTTGTCATCCAGAGTTGTGACAGTTGCAGATTCCCAGTTGGTCTTGCTGATATCGGAGCAGAATTTTTCTGGATGTCCGAAAGATGGATCCTGCGCTGCGATATTTTTCCAGAGGGACCAGCAGCCGCTTGTACGAACTTCCGCGTCGCCGTTCGGTGCATGGTTCTGATCACCATAGATCGTACCTTCTGTACAGCTTCCGTTTGTGACGAATACGAGGTCGTTTTCAGTAAGGACGATGCCTTTTTCTACGCCATTTACCTTGCATTCGATCGCAGATGCGATCTTCTTGTCATCCTTGAATTCAAAGATCACGTTGGTAACTTCTGTGTTGAACTGGAAGTCAACACCTGCTTCCTCCAGATATTTCTGCATTGGAAGGATCAGGGATTCGTACTGGTTGTATTTGGTGAATTTCAGGGCACTGAAATCCGGAAGTCCTGCAATGTGGTGGATGAAACGCTGGAAGTAAAGCTTCATCTCCAGGGCACTGTGCCAGTTTTCGAATGCGAACATGGTTCTCCAGTACAGCCAGAAGGTGGAATTAAATACTTCATCGTCGAAAACATCCTCGATGGTCTTATCGTAGAGGTCTTCGTCCTTTGTCATGAAGAGTTTCATGATCTCCATGCAGCCCTTCTGGCTGAGGTTGAACTTGCCGTCTGTATGAGCGTCTTCGCCGCGGTTTACAGTTGCACGGCAGAGAGAGTAGTTCGGGTCATGTTTGTTCAGCCAGTAATATTCGTCCAGAACAGAAACACCAGGTGTTTCAATGGAAGGAATGCTGCGGAACAGATCCCAGAGGCATTCGAAGTGGTTTTCCATTTCACGGCCGCCTCTCATGATGTAGCCACGTGTCGGATCAAAGATACCATCGCAGGCACCACCGGCAATGTCCATGGCTTCGAGGATGTGGATATGAGAACCAGGCATCTGTGCGTCACGGACAAGGAAGCAGGCTGCGGCAAGAGATGCAAGACCGCTTCCGACGATGTAAGCGTGTTTGTCATCTACGCCTTCCGGTTTCTCCGGGCGGGCAAATGCTTCGTAGTTACCATTTGTATAGTAGATGCCTTTGCTGTTCTTTTCGTATTTGCCGCGTTCTGTATTGCGGTAGTCAGATCTGGCAGCTTCGGCTTTCTTTGCTTTTGTAGCTTTGATCTCTTTATTTTCCTGAGAGTTTTTTGCGAGCATTGCGGCTGCTCCGGCTCCTGCTGCAAGTGCGATACCAAGTTTTAATCCTTTTTTAGACATATAAAAAACCACCTTTCATTTGTTTATGATGATGTGTATTTCTCTGTTTCTGTCTCCTATAGTATTGCCATTTTGCAGGTTTTTCAATTTACAAAAGAGGCGAAATGAGTAAAATCTTATCACTTTGTCGATTTTGTAAAGTTTTTGATGGAATTTGAGATATTTCCATGAAGGGTGGTGCACATATTCTGGCAGATAGAAGCGTAGTCGGATTTCATTCCCTGGCAGATCCAGTCGAGCATGATGCCGACAAAACTGTACTTATAGAAATCAGCGATAAAATTTTTCTGCGCCTGAGTGATGGATGTCCCGATGGACTGTTCCTCGACAACACCCATGATCAGATCGTGGGTCAGGCGGAAGAGGAAGTTTTCAATCTGTTCACGGTGCAGGGAACTGTAGGCATTCATAATGAAAGCTTTGTTTTCGTAGACTGCCTCAAAAATCTGCAGAAGTCCTTCCTGCCAGTCGCCCGATGTCTTTTTACCCTGGAGTGCACGTGTGGATTCTTCGAGGCAGACCCATTCCACCAGGTCATAGATATCCTTGAAATGATAATAAAAAGTCATTCTGCTGATCCCGCAGTCAGTGGTGAGGTCGTTGATCGTGATCTTTGTCAGAGGCTTTTTGAGAAGAAGACGCTTGAGCGATTCTTCCAGAGCCCGTTTGGTCATGTTGGACAAAAGCTGTTCCTCCGTTTTCCTTTTCTTCTTATTATATCCGTAAATCAGGGGCACTACAAGCACGATGAGAGGAAACATTTTTTTATTGGAAAAAAATATCGAAAAACTGGGAAAAAACTGTTGACATATGGAAGGGGTTATAGTAAAATTACCCAATGTGACGTAGTGCGATGACTCCTGAGCCAAAGCCCCGGCGAAGGTGTTTTTATCAGCGGTTTCGGACATTTCCGCAGTATATGTTATTTGCACTGATCACCAGGAATTATATATGATATCACGACAATTCGTGATTAAACAAACTATCGTTGATAAATAACAGGAGGTAAAACCATGCAGACTTATATGGCTAATCCAGATAAAATCGAAAGAAAATGGTATGTAGTTGACGCTGAAGGCTGTACACTGGGCCGTCTGGCATCTGGTGTTGCTAGCGTATTAAGAGGAAAGAACAAACCACAGTTCACACCACACGTTGATACAGGTGATTACGTTATCATCGTTAACGCTGACAAAGTTAAAGTAACTGGTAAGAAAATGGACCAGAAGATCTACTATCATCACTCCGACTATGTTGGTGGAATGAAAGAAACCACATTAAAAGAAATGATGGCTAAGAAACCGGAGAAGGTTATCGAGCTGGCAGTTAAAGGTATGCTTCCAAAAGGACCTCTGGGAAGAACCATGTACAAGAAACTTTTCGTTTATGCCGGACCAGAGCACAAACATGAAGCTCAGAAACCGGAAACCTTAACATTTTAATAGGAGGTAGGAGACATTGGCTAGCGCAAAATTCTACGGAACAGGAAGAAGAAAGAAATCAATCGCAAGAGTTTACCTTACACCTGGTACAGGCAAAATCACAATCAATAAAAGAGACATCGACGAATACTTCGGATTAGAGACTCTGAAAGTTATCGTTCGTCAGCCACTGGCTGCAACAGAAACAGAAGGCAAATTTGACGTTCTCGTTAACGTTAAAGGTGGCGGATACACAGGACAGGCTGGTGCCATCAGACATGGTGTTGCAAGAGCCCTTCTTGAGGCAGACGCAGAATACAGACCAGTTCTCAAAGCTGCTGGATTCCTTACACGTGACCCACGTATGAAAGAACGTAAGAAATACGGTCTCAAAGCAGCTCGTAGAGCACCGCAGTTCTCTAAACGATAATCTGGAGCGAAACTTTTTCGAATACAGATGCATATCCAACCCCGGAATCTTTGGTTCCGGGGTTTTTCTAAAAGACATATCTATTGTTTCTAATTTCAGAAGAATCTAACAGTTGATCATCAGAGAAATATTACCGCTGATGATTGAAAGAATCCTATTATTAACCAGTGAATTTAAGACAACCGAGACCTGATTTATAAGCCTATGGAATTTGAATGACCCAGACAGGGAAAAGGGAAGAGCAGGTCTACGAATCAACATATGTGCAATGACCTGAACCGGGTAGAATATAGGGCGGGTCTACGAATCAAAGGAGATACAATGGCTCGGATAAGAGTAAATACAGAACAGACCAACGGAAATTGAGTCGAGAAATGACTAACAGGTAAGAAAGTACAGTGAAAGTCCACAAAAATTGTGATTGAGAATGACTATAGCAATAGCAAGTCCATACAAAGTCAACAAAATTCTGGCAAGTTGTATGGCCCGAGGGAGGGCAAGTACTAGACAAGTCAAAGCCTGCTCTGAAATCAGATGATCTGATGGAGAGCAAGTATTAGGCAAGTCAAAGTCTGTTCTGAAATTAGATGGTCTGAGGGCAAACAAGTATCAGATAGGTCAAAGCCGGCGCTGAAATTAGGTGGCCCGAGGGAGAGCAAGTATCAGACAAGTCAAAGCCGGCGCTGAAATTAGGTGGCCTGAGGGAGAGCAAGTATCAGACAGGTCAAAGCCGGCGCTGAAATTAGGTGGCCTGAGGGAGA
>NZ_FR886728.1:0-4635 GCF_000436615.1 Blautia sp. CAG:237 | reverse complement strand
CCCGAACAGAGAACAGAAAAACCTCATCCACAGAACACTGGGATGCTGCCGGCTCATCTATAACAAAGAAATGTCACAGATCGCCCGGGCAGGGCTGCGAGTGTATTTTATCGCATTTATCCCAATGGGGATCAACCTCCTGACCTCATACTATTTACAGTCGATCTTAAGCGTAAAAAGCTCCCTTTTCATTTCATTACTCAGAAATGTGATCCTGAGCAGCACTGCCATTCTCACATTCCCGCTGATCTTTGGCGGAAACAGCCTGTGGCTGGTAATGCCGGTCGTGGAATGCCTTGTGCTGGTATTGAGCGTGGTGTTTTTACGCAGACAACAATAAAAAATTTTTAATTTGCAGAAACAGCAGAAAGGCAGCAAATACCATGATCATACAAACAGGCATGCGGACAGATATCCCGGCGTTTTATTCCGAATGGTTTATGAACAGAATAAAGGAAGGCTATGTACTGGTCCGCAATCCATATAATCCGTTGCAGGTAACGAAATATAGCCTGTCGCCGGAGGTCGTAGACCTTCTTGTATTCTGTACGAAAAATCCGGCACCAATGCTTAAGCATATGGACAAATTGCAATCATATGGACAATACTGGTTTGTGACAATCACACCATATGGAACTGAGATTGAACCCAATGTGCCAGATAAGAAAACAGTAATGGAAGATTTTAAGAAGTTGTCCAATATTGTAGGCATTGACAGCATCGGATGGCGCTATGATCCAATACTCATCGACCAGACACATACCGTAGAATGGCATATACAGGAATTCGAAAAAATGGCAGCGAATTTGTCCGGCTATACCCACACTTGCGTAATTAGTTTCATTGACATTTACCAAAAAGTAGCACGGAATTTTCCGGAAGCAAAAGCCGTTACAATCAGCGACAGAATCAGGATCGGAAAAGAATTTATCAGAATTGCAGAGAAATACAATATGGTAATCCGGCCATGTGCAGAAGGAAATGAACTTGCGGCCTACGGAGCAGACTGTTCAGGATGTATGACTGTAGATACATACGAAAAAGCACTGCATACACATCTGGATGTGCCAAAGCAGAAGATGAACCAGAGAAACGGGACATGTGCCTGTCTTCTGGGAGTAGACATTGGAGCATATGATACCTGCGGGCATTTGTGCAGATATTGTTATGCGAATGTAAATAGTGCTCTGGTCCGGGAGAACATGAAAAGACATGACCCGAAATCACCATTTCTGCTTGGCGGAAGCATGCCGGGAGATATCATACACGAGGCAAAACAAATAAGCTGGATTGACGGACAGATGACGCTGGATTTATTTTCGTAAAAACTGATATCAGGAAACCACCAACTGCCAAAAAAATGAAGAAAGGTACCAAAAATTGTTAACGATATTGCATGGATCAGATCACACATGCAATATCGTTATTTTCGTGTTATACTGGATGAACTGAGATGGAATTCAAAGAGACAAGAGAGGAATATAGTATGGAAATAAAATACGCAACAACAGAAGATATTACAGCGATTGCCGCAGTTGAGGCAGAATGTTTCCCGCCTGCGGAAGCAGCAACAGAAGAGGAATTCATCGAAAGAGTGAAATATTACGGAAATTACTTCTGGCTAATGTATGAAGATAGAAAGCTGATCGCATTTGTAGACGGTTTTGTAACAGATGAGCCGGACCTGACGGATGAAATGTATGAGAAGGCTGCCATGCACAACGAAGATGGTGCGTGGCAGATGATTTTTGGTGTTAATACATTACCGGATTATCGCAGACATGGATACGCCGGCAAACTGATCCGCCGCGCGATCGACGATGCAAAGCAGCAGGGCCGTAAAGGACTTGTCCTGACCTGCAAAGAAAAGCTTATCCCGTATTATGCAAAATTTGGCTTTTCCGACGAAGGTATATCTGACAAATCCACCCATGGAAATGTTGTGTGGCACCAGATGCGGCTGGGTTTCTGATAAATCGCCCTTTTTAATCTTGAGCAATCAATCGACCCAAAGACTGCTGCTTTGAGATCATTAAAAGCAGCAAGGAAAGGCAGAGCCGTTTACACTACCGGAGCATTTTATAAATGCTGTCAATTGCTTGCAAAACTTATTACACATACATTTCTTGTTAAATTTGCAGGCCTTGGATAAGGAGATGGATTATGATTTTATATTTTTCAGCAACCGGAAACAGCGAATATGTTGCCAGAAGGATTGCAGCCGAAACCGGTGACATTGCCGTTTCTATTACAGATTGCTATAAAAAACAAATTTTCTCATTTGATGAGAAATGCAAAACACTTGGTATAGTAAGCCCTACATACTCTTGGGGATTGCCTGTTATCGTAATTGAATTTTTACAAAGACTAGATTTAAGCCATAAGCCGGACTATATATTTTTTATTGCAACTTATGGAACAACCCCGGGACAAGCTGGGAGATTTGCAGATAATATTCTTGCTCCTAAAGGCCTGCCATTGTCCGCAAAATTCAGCGTGAAAATGCCGGACACCTGGACTCCGATTTTTGATTTGAGCAATAAAGAAAAAGTTCAGCGTATAAATAATTATGCAGAGCTTGAAATCGATCATATCATTGAACAGATAAAAAATTTGGTCGTCGGTGATTTTATGAAAAATAAGCTGCCTTATCCGATTGCAAAGATAGGCTATCATATCGAATATGATTCGATGCGTAAAACAAAGCACTTTTCAGTTGAAGACACCTGCGTTGGGTGTGGTTTGTGCGCCAAAAACTGCCCGGTTTCCGCCATTAAGCTCAAAGACCGCAAACCTGAATGGACCAAAGAGCAGTGCGTAATGTGCTTAGCTTGCTTACATCACTGCCCTAAATTTGCAATTCAATATGGTGAAAATACAAAGAAGCATGGACAGTATACACATTTCCTTAAGTGATATGCTCCCACCACTTAAATCTTATAGATTTTGAAGTGGTGGAAGTATGTCACCAACCAAATTCCAGTTATAATAAATGTAACAAATTCAATTTATCGAAGTTTTCTACTGTACCCCGTGCGACGGAGGCAATTATGCATGAAAGGAATGACAAAATTATGATCTATACCTGTACCTATGTATCTCCACTGGGAGATATTTTGCTGGCGGCTGATGAAATCGGCCTTGTTGGTCTGTGGTTCGAAGGCCAGAAATGCACAACCGTCCCTGTCAAAGCAGCTTATGGAACTTGAAAAGAAGCTGGGAAAGCAGCTATTGATCCGTGGAAAGAAAAAAATCACCCTTACAGAAGAAGGGGTTATCCTGCGGAAACGGAGATTGGCTGGGAAGACATAAAATATTCCAAGTGTACTTACAAGTTCTACTATGCTCTTTTCTTTATATTCTTCAACTGTTATAATGACCTTATAAAAACATAGGGAGATTGCAAATGTCTAAAGCTGAATATCGTTACTATGAACTTTCACAGGATCTTCCGCTGCTTGTTTTGACCGGTGAAAAATGGGAAACTGTTTATGGAATGGATAATATGCATTTTCATAATTATCTGGAAGTCGGTTACTGTCATTATGGAAATGGGATCATACAGTTTGCAGAAAAAGAAACGCCTTACCATGCAGGGACACTGACGTTCATTCCCAAAAACATTCCGCATCGTACCTGTCCGGTGCCAGAAGAACATAATCGAAAGCAGAAATGGGAATATCTTTTTATAGATACAGACAGGATCCTCAAAAAAGTTTTTGAGGATGCGCCTGAAAAGTATACAAAAATGCAGAAAAATCTTTCCAGAGAAGTTCTGGTGCTGGATAGCAGCAAAAACGCTCTGGCTGTGGAACTGCTGCAGATGATAATAGAAGAAACGCAGCAGAAAAAATATCATTATAAATATGCAGTTTTATCGCTTGCGTTTAATTTTCTGTTATTTTTTGACCGGCTGAACACGCTGGATTCAGGGGATGAACTTTCACATTCTGATGCAATGGATTATGTTCGAAAGATCATAAACTATATGGAACAGCATTACACAGAGGATATAAAGGCAAAGGATTTTGCCAAAAGCTGTGGGCTGAGCGAAACTCATATGCGAAGGATTTTTTCTGAATATACGAATATGCCGCCTTCTGAGTATCTGAATGTGGTTCGGATCAACAAAGCATGTGAGCTGCTTGCACATGGCAGTACTTCCATCGAGGAAGTTGCCCGTTCTGTTGGTTATCCGGTTCTGTCCACGTTTCTTAGAAACTTCAGAAAAATAACAGGACTTTCCCCAAGTGCCTGGCGCAAAAAAGCACTGGAAAACCCACAAAATATAGCGACTTATCAGATTTCTGTGCTGAAAGGCTGGTAAGCTGTAAAACAGGAGAATATATCTTATGGAAATAAAAACTGGACCTACGAAGAATACCCATCTTTTGACGAAGAGATAGAGGGCGTTACAAGAATCCCGACAACCGGAGATGAGAAAGGAACTTATATTTATTCGAATGTGGAATATGCCAACATGGATGGTGTGCCGCTTCACTTACAGATCATTACACCACAGACAAGAAACACCATAGACAGTGATACATTGCATCCCTGTCTTGTGTATGTCCAGGGCTCTGCGTGGCTTGAGCAGAATATCAATGCGAAACTTGGAATACTTTCAAGACTGGC
>NZ_FR886727.1:0-34586 GCF_000436615.1 Blautia sp. CAG:237 | reverse complement strand
TATGTGTTTCACTGTTTAGTTATCAAGGTTCTTTATGTTTCGCTCTCTTTCGACAGCTCATTTAGTTTATCACGTTCATTTTCGTTTGTCAAGAACTTTTTTAAGTTTTTTTCAAAACTTTTTGATGAACTTTTGTGATTTCGTTGCTCATCAGCAACTCGTTTATTCTATCGCATTCATTTCTGAATGTCAAGAACTTTTTTAAGTTTTTTCTGTTTTTATTTCGCATCTACTTCATAAAACCCAGAAAAAATCCGCCTCATCTCGAAGCGGATTTAAGTATATCATCGTTGTTTTTATACGTCAAGCGTTTTTTATAAAATTTTTGAAAAAATTCGAACTAACGGGTCATATTGATAAAGAGTACTCAATAAGGTATCTTTTTCGATCAATTCGAGGGCTGTTTTTCCTATTTCGGTGCTGCATAACACAGTCAGTACCAGAAATGCGATCCATATAAATACGATTCCCTTGAGGAATCCTACTGCGCCTCCGGTCAGTTTATTTGCTGTTTTGAGAACCGGAAGTCCTGCGATCAGATTCAGGACATACACGATAAGCCGGATCATGATCGTAGATAAAATATATGCCAGTACATAGGACAGACCATTGATAACTGTCCTCGCAAGATATCCTGAAACATATTCTGTCATGGTATCTACGGAAAGTGCCGCATATGTTTCCGCATTATTGTTCTCTTCGAGATTTTTTCTGAGGAGATCCGGAAGTTTCAGACCGTCGATGAGGTCTCCTGTGCTGTCCGTCTCGTATTCTGCTTTTTCTTCGCCCTGGCTCTGCACGAAATTTGCACAGGTTTCCTGTATCGTATTATAGATTGGTGTTTTCTGCATGAGAAATTCATTTATATATGGATTGATCGCCCATGCAAGAGAAAGCGAAAGGAACACAAAGAAAAAAGAAACGATTTCTTTGATAAATCCCCGACTGTATCCTCTCCATACACATAATATCAATATGGCCAAAACAACAATTCCAAGCCATGTCACATTCATCTGCTGCTCCTTATTTAAGTTTTATCACATTGACACCGTTGTCCAGCACAAGCATGTACTTATTCCAGCCGATCTTGAAGAAGTTGTTGATTGTACCGTCAATGGTTCCATTATAACGTTCTACTCCACGGCTGTTCATGACGCAGATCTGAGAACTGTTGTACATAAGAATACATCCATCACTCATCTTGATCGTTGTATATGGAACATTGAATTCCTTCTCGAAGCGGAGAGTTCCATCTATGCTGTATACCTGCATTTTGTACTGTTTGTCTTTGTTTCCGCTCTTGAATACAAGGCCGATCGTATTTTCATCAAAAAATGTGCTTACGATTTCTTTCTTAACTTCTACTGTTGTGCCTTCCTTCGGGATCTGGGCTCCAGAATAAGTCGTGAATCCATTGTCCTTGAGTGCCACAGATCTGGTTGCGTCAATATATTCCACCTGCGGGATCACAACGCCCTCATAAGTATAGCCGCTTACGATATGGTCATCTTCACTCTGTCCCACATCGCCAAAGTTATAAAAGGCTACATAACTTGTCGTCTGGCTTCCCTCAACAAACTGATATGTCACCATCATGATCTCGCTGTTGTCCGAAATCGCCACATCCATCGGATATCCCGGATCAGCAACATGTGTCTGGTTTTCTGCGATCAGCGTACCATCGGAACTGTAGAAATTGATCCAGGTAGCATCCCCGCCATCAAGAATAGCAGCAACCATTCCCTGTGAGGAAACCCTCGCCTTGACAATATTATAAGATGTCGTCACACTTCCTGTCTCACCATCCTTGTCAAAGATCTCGATCAATGTGCCGTCCTGATCTGCGACAACAGCTCTGTCACCCTTAATGTCCGCAACAGGGTTCTTCATCTCATACAGAACACTCCAGTATGCCTCCATGCTGCTATTCACCAGAGAAGCTCCATCCGGACTGTAGCGCAGAATTCCATTTGCCATCTCCTCATAGCCTGTAGAAACCACGTCCTCCTGTTCGCTCGTCTGAAGGATCTCATAATCATGATAGCTTCGTTTCTCTACATAAAAATAAACAAGTGCCGCCACAGCCGCGATCACACCTATCGTAATCACCGTACCACGGTGCACAAATGAATTCTTCTTTTTTCGTTTTCTTTTCAGATTCTTTAGGATATTCAACATTTTAACCCTTGCCTTATGTGATCATTTATTTTGTGTTACATGCCGATTATAGCAAACTTTTCAGGGCAATACAATTATTTGTCCCGGATAAATGATCTCGTTCTCAGAAATACCGTTTGCGCGGCAGATGTCAGCAACTTTGTCCATGGTTCCATAATTTTCGATGCTGATCTGGTACAAAGTATCTCCCGGACGGATCGTATAAGAGCCCCGTGTCTGCATTGCAGATGTTGTCTCGCTGTCCTGATCTGAACTGGCCTGACCTGAGTTATCCTGTCCTGTGCTCTCTTCTTCATTCTGCTTCTTCTGCTGGATCCGCCGCTGTGCTTTCCTGGTATCAGATTCTTCCTTGTAGATCTGCGCCTCTTCTGCGCTGATCGTAACAGTTGGAATGAGCGTCGGCTCTGCTGTCGGCGTTATCTTCGGACTTTCTGTCAACTCCGCCCAGGAAGTCGGTGTCACCTGCTGCACAGACGCGGCAGGAATCTGTGTAATCTCCGTCTCCTGCATGATATCCGCAGAAGCAGTCCTTGTCTCTCCCTCAATGTTCTGCCCCACCTGATAATTCCGGTAAAAGCGCACACCGACCACTGCAAGTGCCAGCACGATACACGCCGTCGCCGCATAAGAAAAAACAGAAGTCTTCTCTTCTGTTTCCTCAGGTTCTTCTTTCTTCTTTTTCTGAATCAGTGATCGAAATGCCCTGACAGCATCATCCTGAACGGTTTCCTGTGACTCTTCCTGGATCTCAGGATTCTTTTCCAGCATGTAATTCTGCATCTGGGTATTTTTTTCATAATAGATATAATATCCACTCTGTCTCACCAGGAAATTATTTTCGTATCGAAAAAAAGCTTCTTCCTGTTCTGCCGTATCCATAAGCATCAGGATCTTCTCACCGCCGAACTGGTTCCTGTGCACCTTCCCAATCAATTCAGAAACCACCATCGGCAATGACTGCCTTGCCAGAAACCATCCTACGATCTCCTGCCCTTCAAAATATTTCTCCTGTTCTTCGTGGATCTTCTGCCACATATTCTGCGTGATCTCGATATGTTCTTCTGTGATCTCCCCGGCATCTGCCAGAAGTGCTCCCCTGATAAATGTATACCCCGTTCCGGACTGCCACCGGTTCTCTCCGAGAAAAACTGCCAGAATACCACTGTCCTCTTCTTGCTGGCACTTCGCCTGTGCCGCCCTGTGCAGGAATGTATAGACATAATCCTCTATATAGATCCTGTAATTCTCCCCGGCAAGTCCGATCTGACGTATATTCTTCGGCAGGTTCCACCCTGTTTCTCCGTCATTTACCTCCTGTTTCTCATCCTTATAAATGACTTCTATCATATCCTATCACCCCTTCAGGCATCAGGATAGCATATCCAAACCGCGGATTTTGGCATAATATAAGAGCCTTTTCTCAAAATTTAACGACAGATTCTGCATCTGCATAATTCAGAACGAACCGGGATACAATGAAACAGGAAAATATAGCCGGAATCTCAGATCAAAAATAAATTATGAGGATTTTCTTATGACTTTTTATATTAATGCCAGTCAGAGGGATTCGGTACTTCGGATCTCTCACACTTTGAAACAGTGTATTCTCGATCACCAGGAAAAGTGGTCGGAACTTGTCTTTCTCTGCATTGGAACAGACAGGGTTACAGGTGACTGTCTCGGACCTTTTGTCGGTCAGAAATTAAGCAGTTGTTCCACACCAGATTTCACAGTCTACGGAACGCTTTTTCAACCCGTTCACGCCCTGAACCTCACTGCCATGTATTCCTTCATCCGAAAACGTCATCCAGAGGCTCTGATCGTTGCTATAGACGCTTCTCTGGGACAAAAAAAGCACCTGGGTTATGTGACCATCGCAAATGGTGCACTTTACCCAGGTGCCGCAATTCATAAACAGCTGCCGTCAGTCGGCCATATTCATATTACAGGGATCGTCAATGTCTCCGGTGTGCTTGAACAGCTCACGCTCCAGACGACTCGCCTGTCTACGGTCGTTTTCCTCGCGGACACGATCGTTCAGGGAATCCTCGAAATGATTCCTGTAACAGATCTCAGATCTTAGACGAATTCTTTGACCTGTTTGTAGATACCTTCTCCATCCAGACCATATTTCTCAAGAAGAGCAACTGCCGGTCCGGATTCACCGAATCTGTCGTTGACACCGATACGTTTTACCGGTACAGGAGCTTTCTCTGCAAGGCATTCGCATACAGCGCCGCCAAGTCCGCCAATGATAGAATGTTCTTCTACTGTGACAACTTTGCCGGTTTCTTTTGCTGCTGCAACAATCAGGTCTTCGTCAAGAGGTTTGATCGTGTGGATATTGATAACTTTGGCTTCGATTCCGTCTGCTGCCAGTTTCTCTGCTGCTTCAAGGGAAGCTGCTACGCAGAGGCCGTTTGCAACGATCGTAACGTCCTTACCCTCACGGAGAACGATACCTTTACCCATCTCAAATTTGTAATCCGGGTTGTCGTTGATCACCGGCACTGCCAGACGACCGAATCTCATATAAACTGGTCCCTCGTATTCATAAGCAGCTTTTACCATAGCTTTTGCTTCGATATCATCTGCCGGGGACATAACTACCATGCCAGGAACAACTCTCATAAGAGCGAAATCCTCGCAGCACTGATGTGTTGCACCGTCTTCACCAACGGAGATTCCACCATGAGTTGCACCGATCTTGACATTCAGATGCGGATATCCTACGGAGTTACGGATCTGCTCGTAAGCACGTCCTGCTGCAAACATAGCAAATGTGCTGGCAAACGGAACCTTACCTGTAGCTGCAAGACCTGCAGCGATTCCTACCATGTTGCACTCTGCGATACCGCAGTCGATGTGACGCTCTGGAAATTCTTTCTTGAACATTCCTGTCTGAGTAGCTGCAGCAAGGTCAGCGTCCAGAACAACAAGACCCTCATGTTCTTTACCAAGTTCCACCAGAGCTGCGCCGTAGCTTGCTCTTGTAGCGATTTTCTTTACTTCTGACATAATGCTTCACCTACTTTCTCCAGATCTTCCATTGCCTGTGCATACTGCTCGTCATTCGGAGCTTTGCCATGCCATCCGGCCTGGTTTTCCATGAAGGATACGCCTTTACCTTTGACTGTCTTCATGATGATCGCAGTCGGCATTCCTTTGGTTGCTTTTGCTTCATCGAATGCAGCTTTGAGCTGATCCATGTCATTTCCATCTGCAACGTTGATCACATGGAAATTAAATGCTTCGAATTTCTTGTCGATCGGGTATGGAGAGCATACTTCGTCAACTTTACCGTCGATCTGAAGTCCGTTGTTGTCCACGATCACTACCAGGTTGTCCAGTTTGCGGAATCCGGCAAACATAGCTGCCTCCCAAACCTGACCTTCCTGGATCTCGCCATCACCAAGAAGTGTATATACTCTGTAAGATTCATCGCTCAGTTTTGCGGAAAGTGCCATTCCTACTGCTGCGGAGATTCCCTGTCCAAGAGATCCACTTGTCATATCAACACCCGGGATGTGTTTCATATCCGGATGTCCCTGCAGATAAGATCCGAGATGACGAAGTGTCTTAAGGTCTTCTTTCGGGAAATATCCTCTCTCAGCAAGTGCAGAGTAAAGTCCCGGTGCTGTATGTCCTTTGGACAGTACGAAACGGTCTCTGTCAGCTTTCTTAGGATCCTTCGGATCGATGTTCATTTCCTGAAAATACAGGTATGTGAATAAATCTGCTGCTGATAAAGATCCGCCCGGATGGCCGGCTTTTGCAGCATGAACTGCGGTCACGATGTCTTTGCGGACTTCGTTCGCAATCTTCTGAAGCTCTAATTTCTCCATGATTATTTCTCCTTTTATTAGTTTACAACAGACTCATGCTACAACCAATTCCAGCATTCGTCAAGCGATATGTATTGTTATATTGTTACTGTTCACAGGGTGTTTTTCCATGAATATGGCAAAATCCCGAGACATACAGGGCAAAATGCCATCACCGAAGGTGATTTGGAATGGATTTTGACCAAGTTACTGTGAACGGGGTGAACAGTAACTTTATATTATTCACCAAATACTGCTTTGTAGTCTTTCTGGAACTTCTCGATTCCAGCGTCTGTCAGAGGATGTTTTGTCATCTGCTCAAGAACTTTGTATGGAACTGTTGCGATGTCTGCACCAGCAAGAGCACACTCTGTTACATGGATTGGATGACGAACGCTTGCACAGATGATCTCTGTTGTGATTCCTGCTACTTCGAACATCTCAACGATCTGACGGATCAGCGGAAGTCCGTCTGTGGAAATATCATCAAGTCTTCCAAGGAACGGAGATACATAGGTAGCACCTGCTCTTGCAGCAAGTAAAGCCTGGTTAGCTGTGAAGATCAGAGTAACGTTTGTTTTGATTCCTTCTTTGGAAAGAACTTTGACTGCTTTCAGTCCTTCTACTGTCATAGGGATCTTAACTACCATGTTCGGATGGATCTTTGCGATCTCACGTCCTTCTGCAATCATTCCTTCTGCGTCTGTTGTGGTAGCTTTAACTTCACCGCTGATCGGTCCGTCAACGATAGATGTGATCTCTTTGATCACTTCGTTGAAGTCTCTTCCTTCTTTTGCGATCAGGGACGGATTTGTGGTAACACCACAGATGATTCCCATGTCATTTGCTTTACGGATGTCTTCTACATTGGCTGTGTCGATAAAAAATTTCATGATTGATTCCTCCTGAATTCTGCTGTTTTTGAATAGCATCGCTTTGATGATTTCATTATAGCAGATAGTTTTTTGAGGTCAAGGCGGGCAAAAATTATTAATAATTTTTTTATTAATAAATTCGCATTTTATTAATAACTTCGAGTGAAAATCAAATGGATTTTGTATAAATCCAAGTACATTTTATGGTTTTTTTGATCGTTTCCCGAAGGGGATTTTAAATTATTAATAATAATTTCAGCCCAATATATTTATTTTATTTTTTATCTTTCTCATCTGTCGTTCTCGCGTATGCAGTTGTCTTGCGGACGATCAGCTTCGGTGTGTATTCGATGTTATAAACACTCGTTGGCTGAAGCCCTGTATAAAACTGATCATTTGTCGTGATCTTTCTTATGATGATATCACAGGCATCTCTGCCTTTGAGGGCAACAAAGTGGTCGATCGTCGTCAGCGAAAGCCTGCGGATCCCTGAATAAAAAATATCATCGCAGCCGATCACGGACACATCCTTCGGAACACGGATCCGGGATTCCTCCAGCGCATCGATCGCACCGATCGCCATCATGTCATTCTGACCGGCGATCGCGGTAAACTTGCGCTGTTCTTTGAGAAGTTCCATCGTAAGCTGATAGCCCATGGAATATTCAGAATCCATACGGGGCATCCTGCGGTCGATCGACTCATCGGCTGCTTTGATGAGGACATGTCCTCCAAGCCCTTCCTTCTCGTATTCCTTGACAAAACCGTCAATCCTCCTGGAACGCTGCCACTGTCTCCTTGTCAGGGGCGGTGTGATAAACGCCACATCTCTGTGTCCCAGGTCCAGGAGGTGGCGTGCCATCAGCCTGCCTACCATAGTGTTGTCCTGATTGATCGCGTCTACGGTGATCGTCTTTTCTTTGTTGCTGATGATAACCAGAGGAATCCTGCGTGCCAGTTCCTCCACTCTCTTCTGAAAATCCGGATTTGGATTGCAGGTATAAATGATTCCCTGTGGTTCTATGTTTCCGATCATCCTCAGATACCGCTCTTCCAGTCTGGCATCTCTCTGCGTATTGCAGATAAAAACGCCGTAGCCCTTCTCGTTTGCTACAGATTCAATACCCTGAAGCAGAAGGACATAGTAAGGACTGGTAAGAGTAGGACAAAAAACAACGATCAGTTTTTCTTTCCTGCCATTGTTTTTGTGCTTGCGGTGAGGCAGCTCGTACCCCAGTTCTCTGGCGGCACGCTCTACCTTCTCTATCGTTTCTTCCGAAAAAGAAACATTATTTCTGCGATTGAGGATCATCGATACAGTGGCCTGGGAAACCCCTGCCCTTTCTGCCACCTGGGAAGAAGTTGCCTTCTTTCTAGCCAAAGCCTGTCACCTCTTTCTGCTTTTTGTCTGAAAATCTGTCAAAGCTGGACTCTGCCTTCCAGCGCACGGAGCAGGGTCACTTCGTCAATGTATTCCAGATCTCCGCCTACCGGCACGCCGCTGGCGATCCTGGTGACTTTGATCCCGGTCGGTTTGATCAGTTTGCTGATGTACATCGCCGTTGTCTCACCTTCCAGGCTGGAATTTGTCGCAATGATGACTTCTTTTACGTCTTTCTGCAGTCTCTGCATCAGTTCCTTGAGACGGATGTCGTCCGGTCCGATGCCGAGCATCGGGGAGATCGCACCGTGAAGTACATGGTACACACCGTCGTATTTGCCGGTTTTTTCATAGGCAGCAAGGTCTCTGGTGTTCTCCACGACCATGATCGTGCTTGCATCTCTCTTGGGATTTGCACAGATCGGGCAGAGTTCCTGATCGGTCAGAGTACAGCAGTTTTTGCAGTAGCGAACTTTTGCCCTTGCTTCTGTGATGGATGAGGTAAGCTGCCCTACCTGGTCCTTCGGCATATTCATGATATGAAAAGCCAGACGCTGGGCGGATTTCGGTCCGATTCCCGGAAGGTGGGACAGCTGCTCGATCAGCTTATTGATGTGTGTGCTGTAATATTCCATCAGAAAGGAAGTCCTCCGCCTAAGCCACCAAGTCCTCCTGTGAGTTTGGACATTACTGCTGTAGATTCTTCTTCGACTTTGCGCAGAGCTTCGTTTGTAGCTGCTACGATCAGGTCTTCAAGCATTTCGATGTCATCCGGATCTACTACTTCTTCGTCAAGTTTGACTTTGGTCACTTCACGTTTACCGGAAATGGTTACTTCTACTGCTCCGCCGCCTGCGGTTGCTGTGAATTCTTTTTCTTCTAATGCTTTCTGGTTTTCTTCCATCTGACGCTGCATTTTCTGCGCCTGTTTCATTAAGTTGTTCATGTTTCCAGGCATACCCATGCCCGGGAATCCTCCACGTTTTGCCATGATTGTAAATCCTCCATTAACTTAAAATTTTTATTCTTTACTCCTCCAGGGATGAGCCTGGCTCTTCCTCTATCTGTACATCCATATGGATGTTCTGGCGGATCGCCTGATCCACCGTGATCTGTGTCAGGTTTGTCTGCTGATGATCCTCTGCGACAAGCATATGAAGTTCGACGCTCTTACCAAGCTGCTTCTCAATGATCGCCTGAAGTTCCTGCTTTGCCTCGGAATCATCCGGATAAAGCCTGCCGAGCGGTGTCTGGAACTCTACATACAGTATCGGCTCGCCTGTCTCTCCGTTGTATTTCGGGATTGACTGCAGAAGTGCCTGCTTAAAAGCTGCCGTCGTCTGACCGACGATCACCTTCCAGCCGGATACGATCTTTTGCAGATCCTCCGGGGCGGCTTTCTGCGGTGGTGCTGCCGGGATCGGGGCTGCTTCCTGTACGGATGCTCCCGCACTCTGGACAACGACCTGCTGCACCGGACGCTCATCGATCCTCTGTTCCAGCACACGGATACGGTCAAGGACAGAATCCAGATTTGTCTCCATTGCCGGACGGCAGAGCTTGATCAGCGCGATCTCCACCAGAACTCGTTTCTGTGTTGCGAAACGGATCTGGTTTGAAAGTTCCGAAAAGATACGGATGTATCTCATCAGAGTATCGATATCCGTCATTTCACTCTCTTCTTTGAGAAGTTTGAGGTTCTCAGATGAGACGTCGATCGCTTCTTCCGGATTGTCGGAAGTTTTGACCAGGAGAAGGTTTCGCATGTACCAGGTAAAATCTCCTACAAACTGGCTCAGTTCCCTTCCTCCTACGATCAGTTCCTCCAGGCTACGGATCGCAGCGGTCACATCTCCTGCGAGGACTTTTCGCAGAAGTTTGCTGAAAACTTCTGTGTCCACGGCTCCCAGGACTTCCAGGACTTTGTCATAGGTGAGCGTCTGACCAAGATAAAAGGCAATACACTGATCCAGAAGACTCAGCGCATCTCGCATGGAACCGTCGCCGGCTTTTGCCACATAACGGACGGCTTTTTCCTCTGCCTCTACGCCCTCTGCCTTAAGAAGTTCTGTCAGGCGGGCTGCGATCGTGTCGATCGAGATCCTGTGGAAATCATATCTCTGACATCTGGAAAGGATCGTGATCGGGATCTTGTGCGCCTCCGTCGTCGCCAGAATAAAGATGACATAGGACGGCGGCTCCTCCAGAGTCTTGAGCAGTGCATTAAAAGCTCCCGTAGAAAGCATATGCACCTCATCGATGATGTACACCTTGTAATTGCCCTCCGTCGGGCGGTAAGTTACTTCCTCCCGGATCTCACGGATGTTGTCAACACCGTTGTTGGATGCCGCATCGATCTCGATCACATTCATCGAAGTTCCTGCCTGGATCGCTTTGCACATCTCGCATTCATTACAGGGGCTTCCATTGACCGGATGCTGACAGTTGACTGCTTTGGCGAGGATCTTCGCTACAGTCGTCTTACCGGTACCTCTCGTTCCGCAGAAAAGATATGCGTGTCCGATGCGGTTGGCATTGATCTGATTCGTCAGCGTTGTCACAATGTGGTCCTGCCCCTTGACATCAGCAAAATTATCAGGCCTGAACTTCCGGTACAGGGCAGTATAACTCATAATTGTACTCCTTTTCCTGCCCGGGCGGGCAGTTTCCCGTCAATATCCCCGGGCATTAAGCCGCCGCAGGAAAACTCCCGCGGCGGCAGTTATTGTTTAGTCTCAGTCTCCGAAGCTGATACCGATCTGTTTGGCTGCTTTGACGATCTGGTCTTTCGGAGAAACCATCTTGAGTTTGCCAGCGCATTCTGCAAGCGGAACTCTCTTGATCTTGCCATTGATGATACCGATCATGATGCCGTATTCCTCATCCAGAATGGCCTCTGCTGCACCTGCACCGATCCTTGTAGAAAGAACGCGGTCATACGGGCACGGCTCGCCGCCTCGCTGAATGTGTCCCGGAACAGTGACACGTACTTCGCTTCCGATGACCTGATTAATCTGATCTGCGATCTCGTAGGAAACTGACGGGTATTTCTTGGCTCTTGCTTCGAGTTTTTCTTTGTATTTCTTCTTAGGAAGTTCTGCGTCCTCCTTGGAGATCGCACCCTCGGCTACTGCGAGGATCGTGAAACGCTTGCCTTCTTTGTTACGTTTCTCGATCGCGGAGCATACTTTCTTGATATCATATGGGATCTCAGGGATCAGGATGATATCTGCGCCGCCTGCGATTCCGGCATGGAGTGTCAGGCTTCCAACCTTGTGTCCCATGATCTCCACGATAAATACGCGGCCATGAGAAGTTGCTGTTGTGTGGATGCAGTCGATCGCGTTGGTAGCGATATTTACTGCACTCTGGAATCCAAAAGTCATATCTGTGCCATAGATATCATTATCGATCGTCTTCGGAAGATGGATGATGTTGAGACCTTCTTCTCTTAACAGATTGGCTGTTTTCTGTGTTCCGTTTCCTCCAAGGATAACGAGGCAGTCCAGGCAGAGTTTGTAGTAGGTCTGTTTCATAGCCTCTACTTTGTCAAGGCCCTTCTCATCCGGCACGCGCATCAGTTTGAATGGCTGACGGGATGTACCGAGGATCGTGCCGCCTCTTGTCAGGATACCGGAGAAATCCTTCACGGTCAGCATACGGTATTTGCCGTAGATGAGTCCTTTATATCCATCGTCAAAGCCGTAAACTTCCAGGTCGTCCACTGTATTGGACAGAGCCTTTACAACACCTCGCATGGTTGCATTTAAAGCCTGGCAGTCGCCGCCGCTTGTCAACATTCCGATTCTCTTGATCATAGAATTGTCCTCCTCACTGCGTATTGTTTTCTACGCAAAGTAGATTTTGCAGTCGTTTAAAAATCTGTATCAAAAAACATCTGCAATTTGATTTCTATTATATAATACTTTGCCCCCTCTTGACAAGTATACAAAAATCGTTTATACTTAAATTCCGCGCAGCCGGGGAGATAGCGGTGCCCTGTACCTGCAATCCGCTACAGCAGGGGTGATGCCAATCTGAGGCTTGTATCTTGTGGAGCAGCCCTTTATAAGTGGCGTTGACGTCTGGGTCTTACGCAACAGGACTCTGTGAACCGTGTCAGGGCAGGAATGCAGCAGCACTAAGCAGAACCTCTTGTGTGCCGTGAGGGTGCCTGGGCCGAGTTAACTGTAGAGGTAACGTCCATGGGAACATTTCGAAGTGCGGCGCGCGGAAATAAAGAACTTTCATACTCCGATGACAGAGATGGCATTGGAGTATTTTTATTTTTTACAGGCAGAAGTTTCTTTATACAAACAGACCGGGAACTACAGGATTTCTTACCTGACAGTTTCCGGTCTGTTTATTCCGTGTTTTATTTGCAGAACTCTGCTACTACCTGGTTGATGAGTTTGCCGTCTGCTTTACCTTTGAGGTCGCCCATGACAGCTTTCATGATCTGGCCTTTGTTCTTGGTTGCGAGAACTTCTGCGAATTTCTCTTCCAGATAAGTCTTGATCTCTTCTGCGCTCATCTGCTGTGGTGCGTATTTTGCGATTACATCGTATCTTGCCTGGTATTCTGCACGAAGGTCCTCACGGCTTTCCGGGCAGGTATCGAGCTGTTCTTTGACTGTCTTTAATTCTTTGAGGATCACGCGGTCAACCAGCGCTTCCGGAATATCATCACGGCATCCTTCGTCGATGGCTGCTTTTTTGGCTGCGGAGATCAGAGCGGATACTGCTTCCTTGGTTGTTTTATCCTTTGCTTTCATGGCTGCTACCATGTCTTTTCTTAATGCTTCTACTGTCATTTTCATTTCCTCCTCGTTTATCGGATTGCTGTTCAGCATACGGCTTCTGCAATCACTCTTTGTTTATTATCATAGCACGATTTCTGCAAAAAACAAGATTTACTGTTCCTCTGTTTTCTGCTCCTGCATTTGCTGTGCTTCCTGCTTTGCGAGCATTTTGCGTTGTTTTTTCTTTTCGCGGAGTTCGCGGAAGAAGTCGGACAGCATTGTGGAGCATTCTTCCTGGAGGACGCCTCTGGTGGTTTTTACCTGATGATTGAAGCCTTCTACTTCAAGAAGGTTCAGGACTGAGCCCGCACATCCTGCTTTGGGATTCATGCTTCCGATCACCACCTCATCGATCCGTGACTGGACGAGTGCGCCGGCACACATCTGGCATGGTTCGAGTGTCACGTACATCGTGCAGCCTTCCAGCCGCCAGTCGCCAAGTTTTTTGCTTGCTTTGCGGATCGCGTTCAGTTCTGCGTGGGACAGGGTGTTCTTGTCTGTATTTCTGCGGTTATATCCTCTTGCGATGATCTTGCCTTCGTATACGATCACACAGCCGATCGGAACTTCTTCCAGTGCCCGGGCTTTTTTTGCCTGACGGATCGCTTCTTTCATGAATTTTTCCTGTTCTGTCAACATGTTTTCTCCCTTTTTTATCTGATGGAGTTTCTAATTAGTTGTTACTGTTCACTGGTATTTCAGGTAGAAAGACCTTCATGTAAATAAGTGTCCTCTGGAGCATCCTCCTGGAGATAATTTATTGACTTGCTTGTAGGCAAGTACAATTCTAACCATCCATTTATTTATTGACTTGCCTGTAGACAAGTACAATTCAAACCATCCATTTTTTTGAATTTATGTACTCTGTTGCTACTTTCTTTTACCGTAGTCATCCAAAACTCCTAACTTCTGTTGACTTCCTTATAACTTACTCATCTCCCAGTCATTTCCCTCTCCAATTTCTGTAGACCTTTAAATAACTTACTTCCTGTCAAGTCATTCAGACCTCTAAATTTTGTGGGTCTTTAGGCGATTTACTTTCCGTAAGGTCATTCTGCCTCCCGATTTCCATGAACCTTCAACTCGCTTGCTTCCTGCCTAATCATCCAGCCAGCTTTCCCTCGCACACAATCACTTACTTTGCGCGGTCAGGTGGAGGACACACCAGGAAAGCGACCACACCATTGCCTCTGAACAGTACCTTAAAGCCTTTATAATTAAACAAATTCACAATTTTGTATAAAAGAAGGTACTGCAGAATCATCATATTTGATGACTTTACAGTACCTTCTTTTTTCTCATAAGTATGTGTTCATTTGGAAGAACCAAATCTATTCAGAACTGAATAAAAAATACCTGATATGACGCGAGTCACTACTGCCACTCCCCAAAACACCGCAGTATATAACATCAAAAGAATTCCATTTGCCGGATTTGGATCTGCTTCCAATATTTCTCCCATCGGTATGACCAAACCTGCATAACCTGCCAGGATATAGCAGATAAGATAAATAAAGCAGGCACAAAAACTGATCATCCAGGAAGTTATCCAGTTTTTTCTGTTTATGGCAGAAGAGCACAATATGCTGACTCCCATCAAGAATATTCCAGCCAGCAGAAAAAACTCCACTACATAAATTGACTTTACATAGAAAAGAACACCAATCATCCACAGATATATTTTCGCTCTCAAAAGCCCGTCCAAAACAGAAATATAATTATTTTCTTTCATATTCTTAAAAGTAATCCGATATGTACGGTGTCTGCTGCTCAATCGCGTCTTCGAGCATGTCGATGGTCCACTCGGCGACTTTGATCCTGCCGATCCTTGCGAGGTATTCGGGGCGTTTGTAGCCCATCAGCATGGTAGTCATGGTTTGAATGCTGATCTCGTCCTGGCAGGGTTCCATAGTGCGGACTGCCTGGCCTTTGCCTTCTCTGGAGATGGTCAGACAGAAATTTCCCTGGTTGCACTCCATGACCGGGTCGATCAGTTTAAATTTCCATTCACGGTCGAGGACGCTTGGCTTGAACGGATACTTCTCGATGAAGGACACAAAATCCACGATTCTTCCCATATAGTATGGCGAAATCACTTCCCTGATGCTTGCATCTTCCAGAAGAAATGCCAGAGGTTCATCCGTGTAAGTATCGCCCTCCACCTGATTAATCATGGAAAAATGTGCCGCCACGAAGTTCCATAATCCGGTTCTTGCCTCTTCATTATTAAAGATCATGTCTTTAATATGAAAAACTTCCTTCGCGATCCAGTAGATCACATATCCGTCCGGTTCATTGTTCTCATTATAATAAACGGCCGCCATGATATCGTCGGAGTCCCACAGCCAATATTCATTCCACGCCAGATCATCACGGAGGATTGCTCCATGTGTCCGCATGGCATAACGGTTATAGGCTTCCTTCAGTTCTTCGCCCTCGGTATCGACACGGCGTACATCACCCGGGACCTGATGGTTCTTCGGAAGCTGATAGTCTTTGATCTCGTAGGAGATTTTGTCTGAGATGATCTCCCATCCCTTGCGGCGGTAATATGGAATGGAATATGGATACAGATAACAGATGTCCTGTCCTCGCTCCTTCATGTTCTTGAGTGCCTGCTCAAGAAGTTTGTGCATCAGTCCCATGTTGGAGTATTCCGGATAAGTTCCTACTCCGGTCAGACCGCCCATGGCGTAAGTCCTGCCAAAGATACGTGTCTGCATAGGATAAACTGCCACCTGTGAAACAAGATTATCGTCATCAAACCATCCGATCACATCTGCCTTTTCCATGGTTGGAAATTTGGCGCGGATGATCTCACGTTCCTGCCATCCGATGGAACTCAGCTCCTGTTCCGTAACCTGGAACACATAGCGGAGAAGGGCATTGTACTGTTCCATATATTCGCTGCCTACGGGTTTCATTTTCAGGTTTTTCTTGTTATTCATGATTCCTTTCCCTTTTTCACCAATAAGTCCCATCCCTCATAAGAGAGATGGGACTACGTTTACTTAATGTTTACGAAGTGCACTAACCTCGATCAAACTTAAAACTCAGGCTCGATCAAACCGTAAGTATTGCCTTTACGTTTGTAAACCACATTCACCTGATCTGTCTCTGCATTGTAGAATACAAAGAAGTTGTGTCCCAGAAGTTCCATCTGTACACATGCATCCTCCGGATACATTGGTTTGATGCCGAATTTCTTGGTACGGATGATCTTAACCTCATCCTCTTCCTCGTAATCCTTGTCAATGTATTCCTTCTGGAAGTTTGCTGCAGCCTGCTGTTTGTCTACGATTTTATTTTTGTATTTACGAAGCTGACGCTCGATAACTTCTTCTACCAGGTCAATGGATACGTACATATCGTTGCTTACCTGTTCGGATCTGATAATATTTCCTTTTACCGGGATTGTAACCTCGATTTTCTGTCTTTCTTTCTCAACACTTAAAGTTACGATAACTTCTGTGTCAGGAGTAAAATAACGCTCCAGTTTGCCGAGCTTGTCCTCAACGGCTGTTCTGAGTCCTTGGGATACTGTGATGTTCTTTCCACTAATAATAAATTTCATAGTCCCATCCCCTTTGCTGTTTATTTTGGATGATATATATTCAACCTTCTGGTTGTCTATGTGACCATTATAACACATTCATTCGAATTTTAACACAACTTTACAAAATTTTTATAAAAAATCTGATAAATTTTTTCGGTATTTTCTATTCCACACCTGTGATACACATTTGAAGACTGCGTTTTTCTTCATGTTCCTCACTCCGTGGTTCCACAAGCTGTGCCAAAGCCTTGCCTGCCTCTACACAATACAGACCAATTCCGCTGTTCTGTGGTGCATCGCTGGTGATCTCAAGCTGATAAGTTCTTCCACTTTCCACATCTACAGAATGTTTCAGGAAAGAATACAGCGCAGTGTTTTCTTTGAGACCGTAAGTATCCCCTTCACTCTCATAGACCACTTCCCCGGACTCTTTGTCACGGAGCACGACTTTGAGGCTGTAAAGGTCAAGGTCTGTCTCTGTATATACACGGATCTTGATGTCAGAGATTTTATTTCCGGAAACGGTGAACTCCTGAATGATCGGATGATCCCGCTCCAGCATCACGACGTTTTCCATCTCCATATTCTGGCGGCTGTTGTCAAAGAAGACTGTTTTGCCCTGCAGAACGCCCATCGCACAGACAGACATCGGAAGCACAAACGCCGCTACGCCAAAGAGAAACGCCGCGCGGATCTGCCATACCAGACCTCTGGAAATGATACTGCCTTTCTTCTTATGATAACGCGGATGTCCAAAGACAACATAAAGCAAAAGCACGATCCACATCGCTGTACAGAGAAGTTCCTGGTCATGAAATCTGTAAACATCCCACATACGCACGGCAAAGTTCCTGTCCTTAAGAATATATTTCAGGATTCCGCCATTCAGAACTCTCTCATCTACCATACTCTGGCTGCAGAAAATATACATCGCCAGCATAAAGATGTTTGTGATCATCAGAAGCAGATTTCCATTCTCATTCATAAAGATATTCAGTACGAGGAACGGAGCCATCAAAAGCACCCACTGCGGATTCCATGTCGAAAATCCAAACACAGAAAAGCTCACTGCCACACAGAAAAAGACTGCCCAGGAAGCCAGAGTTTCTTCTTCCTCCACTTTTTTCTGATAAGCCCAGACCAGTACAAAGGCGGCAACTGCTGCCATCAGATTGATCCCACTGAAAAATCCCACTGTAAACGGCTTTTTGACATATTCAAGGGCACTGAAGCCAAACACATTTCTTCGGAATGCTTCTGATCCGATGTTCGGCAGGATCTCCACCATAAGCGGAATCGCCATGATGACCGCATAACGGATCAGATTTCGGATCTTTTTCTCCTTTAATAAAAGTAATGTAAGGAAATACAATGCTGCATGATATTTGAAAGTACAAGCCATTCCAAATGCCAGCGCAAACTGCCACATCCTGTTCTTCAGGAAAAAGTACAGCCCCAGCACCATAAAAAATACAGTAAAAATATCATACTGGCTGAAGATAAACTGGCTGAACACCCCCATCGGAAATACCAGAAATGCAAATTTACAGAGGAGAGATTTTTTCTCCCCGAATCCCATTTCTTTACCGATATGATAAATAAGCTGTGCGGTGATAAAATAGACGATCACCGGCAGAAGTTTGTACCACATCAGATTGACAAAACTATTTGTCAGAATCGCCTCCGGCGCATGCCCTGTCAGATAAAGCGGCAGGTTCCAGATTGCATAGGCGATAAACGTACTCGGCAGATAATTTGCCCAGTAGCCGCCGGACTGCTCATAACTTGCCTGATAAAAATCAGAAAAATGTTTATACATCAGGAAAGATCTGTTTCCTGTAAGCTTCACATCTGAATGCACACAGGTAAAAAAGAGCACTGTCAGGATCAGGATAGACACGATCCAGTCCACTTTGCACAGTTCATTGCCGTTCCAGAGCTTCATTTCTTTCCACTCTGCTCTTTTGCGGTTCAGAAAACTCTGTTTTTTTGCTGCTTTTTCTTTCA
This sequence comes from Blautia sp. CAG:237, assembly GCF_000436615.1. NCBI lineage: Bacteria > Bacillati > Bacillota > Clostridia > Lachnospirales > Lachnospiraceae > Blautia > Blautia sp. CAG:237. Next base: position 15,964 of record NZ_FR886727.1, on the reverse strand, counting down.
TACCTTTTTGCGCTCCTCTACCTCATCCTCTTCATCTTCGTCAAAATTCAGGCGTTCTTCTTCCACGACAAGCGGTCGGTCAAGCACACGGCTGTTGATACTCAGTACATACTCACCAAGGAATCCAATAAAGAACAGCTGCAGTGCTCCAAGAAAGAACATACCGATGACCATAGGAGCAACACCGGCAGAAAAACGATCCCAGTACATCAGTTTCAACACCAGATAGACAAGTGCTGCAACCAGGCTTAAACCGCCGATGATAAATCCTGCAAATGTCGCCAGTCGCATAACAACTTTGGAATAAGAAGTAATTCCGATCATCGCATAATCGTACAGACTGTAAAAATTATTTTTACTCTTTCCGGCACGGCGTTTCGGCTGTGTATACTCGATCGCCTTATAATCAAAGCCAAGCTCCGCAATGATCCCACGTAAATATGGCAGTGGATCATGAAGGTCACGAACCACATCTACAAACTTTTTATCGTAAAGTCCGAAACCGGTAAACTGCTCGATATGATCGATATCCGTGATCTTGTTGATCACCTTGTAATAGCAGGAACGGATCCAGTACATGCCCTTGCGCTCCTTGCTGGCACTTTTGACACCGATGACGATCTTTGTTCCCTGTTCCCATTCACGCACAAATTTCGGGATCATATCTACCGGATCCTGGAAATCTGCACACATACGCACAACACAGTCTCCATACGCCTGTTTCATTCCATAGACCGGAGAACGTGCCTGTCCGAAATTCTTGGCGTTGAAGATTGCTTTGATCTTTTTATTATTGGCACACAGTCCACGAAGCAGTGCCTGGGTGTTATCCTTGGAATGGTTGTCGATAAACAGGATCTCATAATCGTATTCACTGAGATCGCGTTCCATGACTTCCGACACCGCTTTTGCAAGAGGCACTACATTCGCCTCTTCATTATAGGTGGGAATTACCACCGAAATTTTTTTCTTCATTCTTACCTATACTCCTGTTTCCTGGCTTCTGATCCAGGCGATTGTTTCTCTGATTCCCTCTTCAAATGTATATTCCGGCACAAACCCGGTGTCACGCTGCAGAGATTCCGTATCCGCACAGAGATTCATAACCGCTCCCTGTGGATATGGTCTTGCACCGATTCCTGTTTTCTCTGCCCCGGTGAGTTCTGCCATTTTGAGGATATATTCTTTGAGTGGATGAGCTTCGCCGCTTCCGATACAATATACAGCACCGTCTCTGCCTTTCTCACCGATCAGATAATAAGCTCGTCCCGCATCTTTGCTGTAAAGATAGTCCCAGCGCTGCATTGCCGGAGTGAACTCTGTCGGTTCGCCTCGAAGCATCTTGCGGAGCCCGGAAGCGATCATCGTTGTTTCTTTCTCATAAATTCCGTAAACACTGAAAATCCTCGGCCAGATACATTCCATGCCAAGCTCCTGGCAGAGCATCCCCGCCAGATGACCGGATGCCAACTTGCTCGCTCCATAAGGTGTCGAAGGATTTGTCGGACTGTCCGGTGAAATCTTGTCAATGTTCATTGGTCCATATTCCGCCTGAGAACCAGCCCCAATAAAACGTTTACAGCCAAGTGCATTTGCCGCTCTCACCGCATCCAATGTATAGCTGATATTTCTGCTCTGCAGTTCTGTACTTCTGTTTCGATTCTCACCCGTATTTCCCCAGGCAATATGGTAAAAGGTATCGCAGCCCGCCGGGATCAGCTCTGGAAGGTGATCCAGAGTTTCCAAACTACAGTCTATCAGATGTATCAGACTGCTGTCCGGCAGACGGCTCTGCTTCCCGGAAGAAGACCTTATGACTGCATAGACCTCTACGTTCTGTTTTACACATTCTTCGATCAGAGCCGTACCGATCATGCTGGTGGCTCCTGTCACAATGATTTTTTTCATAATTTTCTCCATATACCGCCGGATATCCTTACTGTCTCATCTTTTCCGGAAGAGGAATGAACATGTTGGATTCCAGCTCTTCCCTGTCAAGGAACGGATACATATCTTCAAGCGGCGCGGACACCATACTTCCATCCGGAAGTTTCTTCGCAGAAGTCTTTGGTTCCGTCTTCTGATATTTCGTCACAAAAACCTCGCAGACAAAAGCTCCCTCTGCATCCAATGCCTCACTGATCGCTGCTTCAAGATCTTCGGATGCATAAACTGCTCTATACGGAAATCCATAAGCAGGCATGATCCTGGAAAGATCCGGAAAACTCAAGTCTCCGCTCTCCTCACCCACACCGACCAGCGGCGGCTTGAAATAGCTCTGCTGTGTCTGACGGATGGAATGATAACCCTGGTTGTTGATCACAAACAGTTTCACCGGCAAACGGTTCTGAAGGATCGTCTGCATCTCCTGAATATTCATCTGCAGACTGCCCTCACCTGTCACACAGACAACAGCTTTGCCTGGCTGTGCGACTGCAATTCCTGTTGCCGCCGGAAGGCAGAATCCCATCGAAGCTGTGTTTGGATTTGTGATAAAGCGCTGTCCTTTTTTGACCTGGAACGCCTGACTTCCTGCCACTCGGGAAGTTCCCACGCTGACCATGAGAGTTTCGTTTTCCTTCATGGCTTTGGAGAGCTCTCCGTAAAAAGCATAGATATTTGTGCATCCTTCTTCCAGTGTTTCATAATGCTTCTCAGTCACAACCGGATACTTTTTTTTCCAGAGGAGACACTGTTTTCTCCAGTCTTCTCCCTTAAACAACGGGTATTCTTTATCTGCACCGCGCTTCTTCGCCTCAGCGAGAAGTCCGCGGATCAGTTCACCTGCATCTCCGACAACCGGAAGGCTGACATGAAGGTTCGGTTTCTTTAATTCATTTTCATCAATATCATTGAGGATCGTATAGCTTTCTCTCGCCCAGTCCTGATACTGGAAACCAGTCTGTGCAAATCCCTGACGGTTTCCAATGGAAAGCAGCACATCACTGTTCTGCAGGGCAAAATTTCCCGGGCGCGTTCCTGTTCCGCCGCTTCTTCCCACGAAGTACGGATGATCGGATTCCAGCGCATCCACACTGCTCATTCCGGTCACGACCGGCACACCAAGTACATCGACCAGTTCATGGAACTCCTCGATCGCGCCTGCAAGACGTACACCATTTCCCGGTGATAATACCGGGCGGTGGCTTTCCTCTATTTTATCAAGGATCTTCTCTATTGTTTCCTGCAGGATCTCCTGTGGTCTCTGTTCCGGATTTTCTGCAGGATCATAAGCTCGGAGACTCTCTGTCTCTATGATCGCGCCCTGCACATCCAGTGGAAGATCCAGCCAGACTGGTCCTGGTCTTCCTGTTGCTGCCATGTAGAGTGCTTTTTCCAGATGATAACGGATGTCTTCCGGATGAATGACCATATGTGCATATTTGGTGATAGAAGCGACTACAGGAACAATATTACACTCCTGAACGCCCATGCTGCGAAGCGGAAGTCCGCTCGCCGGAACTGTCGTGGCATATCTCGCCTGCCCGGAAAAAACAAGCATCGGAATAGAGTCCATCCAGGCGCCCAAGACACCTGTGATCGCATTTGTCGCGCCAGGTCCTGTCGTCACGCAGACAGCTGCCATACGGTTATCCATCCTCGCATACGCTTCTGCTGCCATCGCACACGCCTGCTCATGATGCTGATAAGTGCAGTGCAACTTCGGATGATGTCCAAAAGAATCGTTCATATGCATCGCACCGCCGCCAGTCACGGTAAACACATCCCGGATGCCCCACTGTGCAATACGATCAGCTATATAATCAGATACTTTCTGCTTCATTCTGCCTACTTCCTTCCATCCCATTTGTTTTCACATACCATAAATTTACCGGATGCCTGGATCGGGATCTCATCGACATAAGTAACTTTGATCTCTGCATCTTCCCCGAGATAATGGCGGTATGCTGCCAGAACTTCATCGATATCAAGTTTTTCCTGATCCGCATTCACAAGAAGCTCATAATCCTTCTCGCCCCACTGGATGCATTTTGCCTGGTAAACAATACCCTCAAATTTCAGAAGTGTATTCATAAATACATGGATAGAAAGCGGTTCGCCCTTGGTGTTGTACATCAGAGAACCTCTTCTGCCGTAGATCTCTACATATTTACCATGCACCCTGCCCTTAGGATCCTTATACATTCTCATGATTCCCGTATCACCGGTATCATAGCGGACCATCGGGAAAGTCTTGTTATAATAGTCTGTGACAACGATTCTTCCAAGTTCCCCTTCTTCTGCCGGTTCATCAGAATCCAGTTTCAGGATCTCCGGATAAAAATTGTAAAGATCAATGGTATATTCCGGATCCTCATCCAGCTGGATCGCAATAAAACCATTCTCATTATTTCCATAAGAACGCACCGGAGAAAATCCAAACAGCTCTTTTGTCAGGTCATAAGTTTCCTGTGGAAGCGCCTCTCCCATAGAGAAAACCAGCTCCACATCCCATTTACTGATGTCTCTGTGCGTTTTTCTGAGATACTGTGTCAGTGCTGTCAGTGCACTGGAATATGTGACCAGTACCTGGATCTTCTTTTTCTCGATATCCTGGCAGATTTTTTCCAGAGAATCGTCTCCCATGTTGGAGATATCCACCATGATCAGATTATTTTTGAAAGATTTCCACTTACTGATCGTATTTTTTCCCTTTATCCACGCACGGAACTCGCCGCGCTTCATTCCCATACGGAAACCGTTCAGTTCCATACAGGAGATAAAGTTCATATTTACACGGCTCATCTTGTCGCCATCGCAGAGTACCGTAAACGGTGTTCCTGTAGAACCACTTGTACTCAGACGGTACAGCTTTCCCTGTTCCTCGCTGTTGTCCACAAGGACCTGGTCATAATTTTCTATAAAATCACCTTTGGTCATTACCGGAAAATCCTTAAGTTCTGTCCATTCCGGATGATCTTTATAATAAGGAGAGTGTTCTTTGACATAATCCAGAAGAACATGGATCCTGCGATCCATATATTCCTCTGTCACACCCTCAACGATCTCTCGTTTGTTTACTTCTTTTAATTTTTTGAGCCTGCCGCCTTTTGCAGCGTCGAGAAGATCAAATACCACTCTTCTCAGAACTTCACCTGTCTGCATTGCTGCCTCCTTTATCTTTTCCTGCCTTTACCAGTCCCAGAATGATGACTGCTGCCACTCTGAGGCTGTTCGCCCCAAGGGACGCCCAGGCAAAACCAATCATACCATATGCTCTTGCTGCCAGCACAGAAGTCACCAGCAGAACCGCAAAATGTGCAAGCTGGATCCACAGCTGCCATTTTTCATCTGTAAATGTAAGTACCAGAATAAACAGAAATGCGGAAAATAGCCCAAGGATCTGCACGAGATTTACCACTGTGACAAGCCCTTTGACAGAATCATAGAGGTTTCTGTAGAAAAGCCATACAAACAGCGGCGTTCCCACCTGACATGCAAGAAAGAACACAAGACTCACCCCGCCGCCCGCAAGGACTGCCTTTCCAAACTGTGAACGTGTCAGCAGTTCTTTGCGTTTCGTCAGATAGGAGATCACGATCGTATTGATCGGTGCGATCAGAAGCACCAACGTCTTTCCGATCAGAGACACAACATAATACCAGGTGACCTGCTCATTTCCAAGCACCTGTTTGATCACAAGGCGGTCCATATTCATGGTCGTATTTGTGATCAGATAAGACATTGTAAGGAAAAAACCTCTTCCCAGTGCTGTCGAAAAATACTGGCTTCTCTGAAAGAACTGATGAAAAACACTTCCCGTCAGTCCTACAAACAGAAGAGCCGCGCCCTCTCCGATCAGATAGATCCATACCCACTGACCAGTCACGTAATAAACGCCAAAACCCGCAAGATATCCGAGCCCGATCAGCAGATAATAAATAAAATATCTCTTATAATTCAGGTTAAGACGATATTCCACATCTCCATAATACCGGAATACAGTAAACATAAACAGCAGAAAAGCACCGATTGCCATAGGAATGCTTTCCAGACTGTTCCTCGACATCCAGAGTGCCACGCCGCTGCCGATCGCGCCGAACACAAGAAGGATCCAGTCATAATCGCCGTTCGTTACCGCATAATTCCTGCGTACTACAAGGCGGCTGGTGTTCAGTGCCTGACCGACAGACGGACACACGATCGCGATAAGACCTGTGATATAAAGAAGTCCGCCGAGCTGTTCCGCGCCCATCACTCTGTTCAAGAGCGGTGTGATCACGATCTGCAGCACCGCATTCATAAAGATCAGTCCACCCATGGTGTACAGGGTGTTTACTGCAATACTTTTTTTCTGTTCCTTTTTTTCCAATCTTATTCCTGCCCCTCTGTCAGCCACAGATTCCCTTGTGATCCTGATATTTCTCACAACGGTTTTCTATGTATTTACGCTTTCCGGAGGCGAGCACCGGAATCTCATCTACGATCTCTACTTTGATCCTTGCTTCATCGCCAAGGTATGGGCGGATCCTGCCAAGGATCTCTTCCTGATCCATCTTTGCCGGATCTCCGTTCAACCAGATCGTATAATCCTTCACATCTTCCTGGATGAAACGATACTGCTTCACGCCTTCGATATCCCAGAGATTGTTTGTGATGATGTAAGGTGTCACGGCATTGCCTTTGCAGTCGTAGATCAGATCACTTCTGCGTCCGTAAAGCTCGGACAGATAAAGCTTGAAGCGACCATTCTTTTCCTTGCGGACTGCCACCGCAGTATCTCCATTGTCATAACGGAGGATCGGAAATGCATAATTAAAAAGATCCGTGATCACGATACGTCCCAGCTCTCCCGGTTCCGCAGGCTCATCAGAATCCATCTTGAGGATCTCGTAATAATAGGTTTCTGTATCAATACGGTATCCCTCATCTTTCTCATTCTGAAGTCCCATGATTCCGTTTTCTTCGTTGGAATACCAGGCTCTTACCGGGCAGCCGAACTGTTTTTCCAGAGTTCTGCGGACCGGTTCCGGCATTGTCTCAGAGATCGGGATGATCGCCCGGACGCTGCAATTGCTGCAGTCTTTGCCGGATTTACGGATATAGTCGCTCAGTTCTCCCAGCGCAGAAGAATAACCGACCAGGCATTTTACTTTTTTCTTCTCGATCGTATGGAACATCTCTGCCAGCGCCTGCTCATCCATGCGGGAGCTGTCCATCATGATCATATTTTCCTGGATAAGCTGAAATTTACTCTTTTTGACATTATTTACCCAGACGCGGATAAAGGCTTCCTTCATTCCGATGTAATAGCCCGCCGCAGCTCCCAGGAAAATGCCGCCTGCTGTGTTATGGCGGATCTTATCTCTGTTCTGGATCATGCGGAGCGGAGTTCCCGTGGAACCACTGGTGCACATCACACGGTTATCCGGTGCATCCTTGTATGTGGAAGATATGAAACGGTCATACTGCTGACGGAACGTATCTTTGTTTACCACCGGAAGGTCCTTCAGTGAAATATCTTCCGGATAATCTTTGTAAAAATCTGTTGTTTTTACTGCATGGGCGATCAGATCCTGAATCTTTTTTTCTGTTTCTTCAACAGAACTGCCTTCCTTCCAGGCGTAACGGATCTGGTCATAATATTCCCGGATCTTGCCACCCTTTGTCTTATCCAGCATCCAGAAGCCCATCCAGCGAAGTCTTTCATCTAAAATCATATTTTATTCTCCTCAGTTCAGAGCTTCTTTGATCGCATCTGCCATTGCAGAAAGCATCTCATCTGTCATTCCCGGATAAACACCGATCCAGAAAGTATCTTTCATGATGCGGTCTGTATTTTCAAGGCTTCCGGCAATACGATATCCCTTACCAGTAGCACGCATCTGGTCAAAGCACGGATGTTTTGTCAGGTTTCCGGCAAACAGCATACGCGTCTGAACACCTTTGGATTCAATCTCCTGAACCAGTTTATTTCTGTCCACGCCTTCTTTGCAGGTGATGAGGAAACCAAACCAGCTCGGTCTGGAGTTTTCACACGCTGTCGGAAGAATCAGTTTATCCTCGGTTCCTTTGAGTGCTTCTTTCAGGTAGTTGAAGTTATGGATTCTTCGTTCTACGAAAGACGGGAATTTCTTAAGCTGCGCGCAGCCTACAGCAGCCTGCATATCGGTCGCCTTAAGGTTGTATCCGAAATGAGAATATACATATTTGTGATCATATCCTACCGGAAGTTCTCCATACTGACGGTCAAAACGATGTCCACATAGATTGTCCTGTCCCGGTGCACAGATGCAGTCTCTTCCCCAGTCTCTTAAGGATCTTGCGATCTTATTCAGAAGAGAATTATTGGTATAGACAGCACCGCCCTCGCCCATCGTCATATGATGCGGCGGATAGAAACTGGAAGTTCCGATATCACCGATCGTTCCGGTCAGTTTCTCCTCTCCGTCGATGGTATAAACAGAACCCAGTGCGTCACAGTTATCCTCGATCAGCCAGAGGTTGTGACGGTCGCAGAAGTCTTTGACTGCCTTAAGGTCAAATGGATTTCCAAGAGTATGTGCAAGCATGACTGCCTTGGTCTTTGAAGAATATGCACCCTCCAGAAGCTGCGGATCGATGTTGTACTGCGGGATCGCCACATCAACAAAAACAGGAACAGCTCCGTACTGGATGATCGGTGCTACTGTTGTCGGGAATCCTGCTGCGACAGTGATGACTTCGTCTCCCGGAAGGATCTGACGTTCCTTAAGGAGCGGGGAAGTCAGTGTCATAAATGCGAGCAGGTTCGCAGAAGAACCGGAATTTACAAGGGAACAGTATCTTACTCCCAGGTATTTCGCAAATTCGTGTTCAAATTCACTGGTGTAACGTCCGGCTGTCAGCCAGAATTCCAGAGAACTGTCCACAAGATTTACCATTTCTTCTGAATCATAAACACGGGACGCATATGGAATACGGTCGCCCTTTTCGTATGGTTTTTTGTTATTATGGTATTTTTCGCAGTATTCTTTTGTCAGCTTGAGGATCTCTTCTCTCGCCTGCTGTTCTGTCATTTCTTCAAACATAATTTTCTCCCTTATCATCGTTTTGTAAAGTATCTGAATTCCTCATTATAAAAGGAAAATCTGTTGTTTAATTTATAAGTATCGCAGAACCACTGGTATGTCTCCAGATCATTTCTCTGCCAGATTCCCAGTGAAGATTTATTTGTAAAAACTGCCGGTGCATCCTCTGTTTCAAGCTGTTCTTTCAGTTCTTTCAGAGAATCCGGGCGAACTGCCATGTCGCTGAAGTCCATGGTAAAACACTGTGTGCTCCAGTGGAGCATGCTGTAGACTTCTGCCACATTCAGACCGAATGCATGCGTATTTGCAGGCACAACGGCTGCCACCTGCTGTGCAAAATCTTCAAACTCTGCCGTGTTGTGGAAGTTTTCTTTGATCTGACTGTTCTGTGAAAACTGCAGTACATTTCCCGTTCCCATTGCCAGTACAGAGGCCGCACAGATAAGTCCGATCCCGCCCCGCATAGCTTCATAAAAAGTACTGCGGGCGATATTTTCCCAGCCATTTTTTCTTACAAAATCCATTCCGTACTGGGCAAGATAAGCCGCCAGAAGAACGGCTGAAAGGCTGATACAGTCCAGGTTATGGTAGGATGGACGGTTCATATAATAAACAAGGCATCCCAGTGCACCGACACTGAGAAGAAAGACCAGATCTGTCTCCCAGCGGCGTTTTTCTTTGTCTCCAAACCAGCCTGCGATTCCCATTGCAACGCCAGTCAGAAACAGTGTGATCACTGCCATATATGCACTTGGATACGTTGGCAGATCGAGATGAAGTGTATCTGTCATGTATCCGTCAGAAAGCAGCGGAATCAAAAAGTCTCTCACCGAATTCATCGGACTGTGTTTGGAAAGATTATAAAGATTTACGATCCCATAAGCGCCCGCAAAAGCAAAGATCATGCCTGCACATTGCGCTCCGACAGAAAAAAACAGTTCCCGGATCTTCCATTTTTTTCTGGAAAGCAGTCTTGAAATATAAAGTCCTGCCCATGATACTGTGAGAAGAAGTCCTGTCTCTGTATTCCACAGGATTGCGAGCATACAGAGCAGATATCCACCTGCCGCAGTCCAGAGATTACTCCATTTTTTCTTAAGGATCACTGTTCCATAAAGAAGGAACAGCATAGGAAAGATCACTCTGTGCGGCCACACCTGCCAGTAGTATCCACCGCGCATTCCAAGCACCGGAAATGTCAACGCAAGTGCCGCAAGGATACGCAGAACTCTGCTTCTGACAAGCATCTGCAGCACCAGAAATGCACAGATATAAGCCAGTGTTCCGATGCCTGCGATCATCAGTACAAATGCACGGAAATCACCATGGACCAGTTTCATCGGAATCTTGAAAAACAGCCCGTAATGGCCATAAATACTTGTCACATTGTGTGTATACGGCATTCCCTGATATACATTATAAACAGAGTTAAAATATGCATGTGCATGATAATTATCACCCTGTTCGCCTCTTCCGTAAATGTTCGGCGTATACATGCAGTAAAAGATCAGAACCACAAATGCCGCATAGGTAAGCCAGACGATCCATTCGCCTTTTTTCTCCTTAAGAGAAAGGTTCTCGTACATCCAGAAAAACACTGCAAGCTCTGCCAGAAACAGAAGGATCATCACTGCAAGCGGCTGTGTGTGCCAACCATATTTCATAGAAACTGCTCCTACCTGTTCAGTCTCTCTTGACACGCATACGGTCCAGAATGGAAACTGTGATGCCAGAAGGATCACCAGCGAAGCTTTCTTAAATGCAGTACTTTCCAACAGACCCGGACCATCTGTCCAACATCCGGTCAGTGCCATTACACCAAGGAACAAGATGCAGAACAAAACCAGCGTCATTCCATAGATAAGAATGTTGTTATTTCCAAGTGCACTGATCCGGTCAGAAAGCCCCGGAATCAGAAAACACCCCAGAAAAAAGCATGCTGTCAGAAGCCACGCTGCCAGTCCGCAGACAATTTCCCGATTCTTTTTCATATATTTATTTTTCCTTTTCTATACATTCTGTTTCAGGTATTCCTGGATCTGACGATCTGTAAATGCAGCCATATCCGCTCCGTCAAGCCATGCCTGATACCATTCTACGGTATGGGCGATTGCTTCTTTTACCTGCCAGTGCGGTTTCCATCCGAAGGTACTGCGGATTTTGGAGCAGTCAAGTTTCAGGAAGTTCGCCTCGTGAGGACCTCCCTGATAGAGATTCTCCCAGGCAGCCTCGTCACCCCAGGATGCGCAGAAAAGATCTGCCAGTTCGCCTGTTGTGATACAGTCGTCATCGCCAGGTCCTACATTGTAAGCTCCTGCTTTTGATGCATCTTCGTACTGGCTTCCGGCGAGCATCAGGTATGCGCCCAGCGGCTCCAGTACATGCTGGTATGGGCGGGTGGAATGTGGATTCCGAACGGCAATCTTCCGTCCCTTTGAAACTGCTCTTACGCAGTCCGGAACAATACGATCTGCCGCAAAATCACCACCACCGATCACATTGCCGGCACGTGCTGTGGACACTGCGATCCCGAGCTCATTGAGAAAAGATTTCTCATAGCTGTGCGTTACCAATTCGGAGCAGGATTTGCTGTTAGAATACGGATCATAACCGTCCAGTTCATCTGTTTCGCGGTAGCCCCACTCCCACTCATTATTTCGGTATACCTTATCTGTCGTCACGTTCAGGAAAGATTTTACGCTCCTGCACTGTCTCACTGCTTCCAGAATGTTGACCGTTCCCATGACATTTGTCTCATACGTATAAACAGGATTTTTGTAGGATTCTCTCACGATCGGCTGTGCCGCCAGATGCAGTACGATCTCCGGCTGTGCCTCTGCAAAAACCTGATGCAGTTTCTCCAAGTCGCGGATATCTCCTGTGACAGAACGCATCCTGGATTCTATATCCAGAAGATGAAACAGATCCGGTTCTGTCGGTGATTCCAGCGCATAGCCTGTAACCTCTGCTCCCAGGTTCAGAAGCCAACGGCAGAGCCAGGAGCCCTTGAAACCAGTGTGTCCGGTTACAAGAACTTTCTTTCCTTTATAAAAGTTAAAATCAAATGTATTACTCATCTATTTCTCCTTTTGCTCAAGCATAATGCCTGCAATTCAGGCATAGATAAAGTTACTGTTCACTCCATTTACAGTAACTTGGTCAAAATGCATTCCACATCACCTTCGGTGATAGCATTTTGCCCCGTATGTCTCGGGATTTTGCCATATTTATGGCAAAACACCTCGCGGAATATTACCTGTGAACAGTAATTAAACAATTTTATTATACTCGCATTCATTTGTAAAGTCACTTGTTTTTGCCGGATTTCCGATATATCCCTTTAGAGAATAAATAATTCCTGTTCACAGTAACGATAAATATTAAAAAGGTCCCCGGAACATTCCTGTTCAGAAGACCTTTGTGGAATTTATGGTAATCTTATTTACAGAATAAATTTACGGATGATCTCGGCAACTCCGTCGTGATTGTTGTCGTGCTCCGTCACATAATCGCCGTATTCCTGGATTCCCGGAAATGCGTTGCACATTACTGCGCCAACATGGGCTGCCTGAAGCATTTCGATATCATTCTGTGCATCTCCTGCAGATACGGAATTCTCGATCGGGATTCCCAGATGATCGCACATCCAGCGAACTGCTTCCCCCTTGGAGACAGCCTTTGGCACGATCTCAAGATAAGTTGCATTTGAGAAAAAGCTTCTCACGGTATCGGAATATTTAGAAAGAACTTCTTTCTGGAATGCTTCACTTTTGCTTCTGTCATTGTCAATTGCCAGAAGTTTATATGGATCCTGAATAATTGCATCCTTTGCGTTTTTTACGATTTTATATGGTAAGTTCTGTACTTTCGCGTATTGCTGAAGCAGTTCATTGTTCTCTACCGTCAGAATCGCTTCATCTGAATATGCCTGCATATACAGATTTCTTTCTACTGCTTTCTCAAAAATCTCAACTGCTGTATCCTGTGAAAAAGTTACACCATGAATTGTTTCTCTGTGGTAAGGATCGTAAATCTGTCCGCCGTTAAAAGCGATTACATAACAGCCCTCTCCTGTCAGTCCGACGCGTTCTGCAATCTGCAGTCCGCTGGCAAGAGCACGTCCTGTTGTCACAACGATCTTGTGTCCTTTTGCCAGTGCCTCGTCCACTGCTGCCCTGTTTCCCGGGGTGATCTCCTTCTTGTCATTCAACAAAGTTCCATCCAGGTCTGTGAATAAAATCCTGGTATCAACTGCCATCTTTTCTCTTCCTCCATCTGTATATATTTGCCCTTTATATCCAAATATATAATATCTTCCTTCGTCTTCGCAAGAGTTACTTTTTATCTGGTTCCAGATATTTTCTGATTTCTTCTTCCTCCAGATGTTCCCCGATCACGATGATAACTTTCTGTCCAGCTTCGATCGGACGCAGGGTGATCTCGTGATGTGTGGCATTCAATTCTGTCCACGATCCATCTGTTTCCTGTGTAAATCCCTTGATACGAAAAACAGAGCCACAGGCAGGATCTTCCATAATTTTCTGCGCTGCTTCGCGCAGATCTTCTTTTGAGATTTCCAGATCCATGAAATACTTAGACTGAAAAACATCGTCATCATCCAGGTTCATTTTCTCGTAATCTTCAGCAATGTATCCGCTGTTCATGATGCGCTCAAAATCTTCATTTTCAAACTGTTCCCAGTCTTTTTTTATGATCTCATCTTCCTTCAGTCTTCGCTTGCAGTGTACCGTTTCCAGTGCGCGGTTCAGGTGATCGATCGTGTTCTGGATCGTTTCTCCAGAAGCCTCCTGTGTCTTGCTGAGAACAATACAGCCTGCATCTGCGACCTCAGAAGCCAGGATATAATCTGCCTCCTCTGACATTTTTTTATCCAGTCCCACATCAACAACAGCGATCACATTTCCGATCTGATACCAGCGATCCAACGGTTCTTCGTGCAGTGCATCAAAAAACTCATCCATATCAAAAATCCCTGACGGCTCGATCAGAACGCGGTCATATCCGCACATTCCCATCGCGATCAGCTTGGTCTTGAAACGTCTTCTGTGGCAGTCTTTGTCGCATCCTCCGGCTACCATTTCAAGCTCACACTGTTCGCTTTCCAGCTCCCGAAGCAGCATCATATCTACATTTACCGCGCCGAAATCATTCTCCAGAATTCCGATATTGTAACCCTGATCCATCAGATAACGGGCATATTTTTTTATGAAAGTTGTCTTTCCTGATCCGAGAAATCCTGTGATCAGATCTACTTTAACCATGTAATTTCCTCCTGTATGTTCTGTGCAAATATATGATGTCCTTTTTCTGAAAAATGTACTCCATCGTATACGACTGGGATGTCCCATTTACCAGCGTCCGTAAAGCCGATCCCCAGGCGTTCTGCGACTTTTTTGTATTCTTCGCCAAGTTGTCTTGATTCCTGATACAGCCGTTCTTCATCTACCCAGGCACCGTATTCCATCCGGGCTGGTGCAATCAAATAGAGTGTGATCTTTCCACTGGAAACCGCCGGTTCTGCCATGAGTTTTTTCAGAAAAGTCTCCATTCTCTGTGCCGTATCTTTCGCTGTAAACTGCTGTTCCTGCAGAAGATCGTTCGTTCCAAGCATGATCCACATCCATACGGGAGCATCCTTATCCTGCCAGTCCTTTAACTGTTCGCAGGCAAAACGGATCTGGCTTCCTGTGTGCGGAATACACCTTCCACAGATGCCGTGATTCTCGATCTTCCACTTCGTTTCGCTCTCCAGGATACCTGTCCAGCGGTTTTGTTCTGGATACTGGTCCCCCATCAATGTACACGGATCATAGCCGTATGTATTGGAATCTCCATAACAGATGATCGTTCCTGCCATCGTTTTTCCTCCGTTTCTATCCACAGTTTCTGTTCATTTAACTCCTGCCATAAGCCATGCGAGCAGTCCATATTCTACAACAAGGATCAGAGGTACTCCTACAGAAAATTTCTTCTTTCTTGTCTTATGATGAAAGGTTTTCATTCCTGCCCACGCACCAAAACCTCCACCCAGAAGCGCAACCCCGATCAGAGTACTTTCCGGGATTCTCCATGCCCCACGTTTGGCTTTTTCCTTGTCAATTCCATACATCATGAATGCCACTATATTTATCGTTATCAGATACCAGCTGAAATATTTCATTAAATCCATATGTTTCGTTTCCTCCCTGTACTATTTTATATGAACTGTCCTCCCAGTTCTTTCAGTCTCTGCTTCCGCTCCTGATAATCCGGCATTTCCTGCTCCACAATCGCCCAGAACTTCGAAGAATGGTTCATCTCTTTTCGGTGTGCCAGTTCATGAACCACCACATAGTCCAGAATCTCCGGCGGCATCAGGACCAGTCTCCAGTTAAAGTTCAGATTTCCGGCCGAACTGCAGCTTCCCCACCGGGTTTTCTGCTCTCGGATCGTGATTCTGCCATAGTTTACTCCCATCCGTGCCGCAAAATATGCCGTTCTTTCCGGGAATATTTTAAGGGCTTTCTGAACACCGTCTCTTCGTTCTTCATCTGTGATCACATGACGAGTCTCCCGGTAATCTTCAAGCTTTTTCTGCTGCTTCAGGATCCAGTCTTCGTGATCTTTTACAAATCTGACAACCCTGTATTTCGCCAGTCGCTGCGGCGCACGCACGATCACTCTGCCATCTGGTTTTACCTGCAAAGATATGGTTTTACGGTCTGAACGGATCAGTTCATATGTTATCATATCTATCGTTTTACCCTCCGTAATACAAAAAAAGTTCCACAGTATCATCATTTTCACCGTAATGATACCATGAAACTTATTTTGCGTAAAGAACAGCGGCGCGGATTGCGAATATCCGCTTTGCTACCTGCTCATAACCAAATAACTGCTCCGCAGTTTATTTGGGTGACATGCTCCCACCACTTAAATCTTTGATTTTGAAG